>JAIBAP010000001.1 GCA_019695115.1 Caldilineales bacterium
AAAGTGACTTGGCTGTAGTTGCTGCCATACGTCTATGGCCGACGCTCATTTTGCCACACGCTCAACCATTGTTCAACCAGTTTCCATGCCTACTTTACTTGACCATAAATAAACCAACGGCATCTGACTACTGGTTACTGAACTTCCCACTTGCGACCTGCGACCTGCCACCTGCGACCTGCCACTTGCGACCTGCCACTTGCGACCCCCTCTACTTCTCGAACACAGCCAGCACCCGCACACCCAGCCACCAGGCCAGGGCGGCCGCAGCCAGGATGCCGGCGGTCGAGAACCATTCCAGCAGGTGGGGCGTATACAGGGCGGCGTTGAGGGGATGTTGGGCAAAGAGGGTGGCGTCGAAACGGTTCATGCCCAGGCCGAAGATCACCAGCACGGGCGCCAGCCAGCGCGTCTCAGGGCGGGAGCGCAGGCCCGGTAGGGTGAGCAGGAGGAGGGGGAGGATCACCCCCAGGCCGATCTCGGCCCACCATAACAGGCTCAACTTGTCCATCGCCAGCAGCCGAGGCCATTCGCCGGCCAGGATCAGGTCGCCGAACTTCAGGCCCAGGTAGACAAGCCCGACGCCGACGATGCCCTTGCCCAGACCGCGGGCGATGCCGGGGTCTTCGTGCTTGCGGGCCACGCCGGCGCCGACGATGTAGGCCAGCGTGCCCACACTCAGCCCGGCCAGGATCGAGGAGACGAAGAACTGCACCGGCAGCCAGGGCGTGTACCACAGGGCGTCCAGGCGATGCGGCATGTTCAGATAGAGCGTGCCAAGGGTGGATTGGTGGAGCGAGGAAAGGGTGACGCCGATGATGGTGATCGGAGTGATCAGCTTGTAGAAGAGGTTGACAGGCCGTTTCCAGCCCAGGCGCTCGAACAGATACGGGCTGACCTCCAGGGCCAGCACGGTGCTGTAGAGCAGAACACACCAACTGATCTCGAACAGCGGCGAATGGATATTGAAATAGATGAGAAAGTGATAGAAGCGGTCGGGGCGGCCCAAATCCAGCACCAACAGCAGCAGGACGGCCACGTAGCCCATCAACCCGGCCAGGATGGCGGGGCGGACGGCGGCGTGGAAGCGATGCAGGTGGAGGACATGACCGACGGCCGCCATCGTGAACCCGGCGCCGGAGAGAGCGATGAGCAGGAAATCGAAGCCGATCCAGATTCCCCAGGAATAGGTGTCGTTGAGGCTGGTGGTGGCGCCCAGCCCAAGCCACAGCCGGGCAAGGCCGGCCAGGACGCCAAGTGTAATCAAGAAGCCGAGGACGCCGATCACGATCAGGTCGCGCCCGACAAAAACGGTCGGGAACAGGCGTCGCAGGGTGGGAGCATGAGCGGTCATTGGGCCTCCGGGGTGTGGGCGTCGGCGTCGTGATCAGGCTCGGCTGCGGCCGAGCGATGTTTCATGGTGAAGTGCAGGCCAGTGGCGACAACAGCGACGGTGGCGGCCACGACTGGGGTCTTGACCATCACCTGTTCGGCGTAGTGGGGCACGGTGCGGTCGTCCAATTCGGGGAAGCCAAGCTCAGAGAATGGCACGGCCGACAGGTACAGCATCGAAGTTCCCCCCGCCTCGTGTTCGCCGTAGATGTGGTCGATATAGCGACCCGGACTCGTCTGGATGCGGGCATGGGCCTGGGCCAGCAGGTCGCGACGGCGGCCAAATTGCACGGCGCCGGTGGGACAGGCAGAGGCGCAGGCCGGTTGCTCGCCCTCGGCCAGCCGCTCCCGGCACATCTCGCACTTGTGGATGAGGCCGAGCGGGTTCTGCCAATCATAGGCCGGGACGCTGAACGGGCAGGCATATTGACAATAGCGGCAGCCGATGCACTTGCCGGCGTCGTAGACCACGGGGCCTGTCTTCGTCTTGCGCAGCGCGCCCACCGTACAGGCCGAGGCGCAGCCCGGATGCAGGCAGTGCATACACTGCCTTTTGACGAAGACCGGCTCTTGCTCGCCCTCGACCTTGCGTTCATCGACGAACGAATAGGCGCCGCTATCGAGACGGGTAGGCGCCTGCTGGGGATGGGGAAGCTGGTTGCTCTCTTTGCAGGCCAGCGCGCACGACCCGCAACCGGTGCAGCGCGTGAGGTCGATGAGCATCCCCCAGGCATAGTCGTCGGCCTGCCCGCCCGATGCTTCCAGGGCCGAGCCGGTCGCCAGCGAGCCTAGCCCCACCAGGGCAGCCAGGACGCCGGCCTGTTTCAGAAAATCGCGACGGGTGAGATCGGTGGTGGGAGCGTTCATGAGACCTTGCCTCCCCGGTTGAAGGCAGAGACGGCCAGGGCAAAGGCGATGCCAAGCAGCCCGCCGATCCCCAAGCCGATGCCCAGGCCAGCCACCGAAACCGCCTGCAACGAACGATTGCGGCGTTCTGCCGTCTCCAGTTGCGCGCCCAGCTCTTCGCTGGTGGTTCGCAATTGTGCGGCCTGCAACTGGGCTTCCTTGCCGGCCCGGCCGGCTTCTTCGTGGATGGTGGCGGCATGGCAATCGATGCAGGCGCGACTGTCGATGGCCGTAAACTGGTGCCCGTGTTCGGCGCCATTGACCGAGGTCGAAGCATGGCAGTCGATGCAGGTCACACCCTCGCTGTGATGGGCCGTGTGCGTAAAATCGCCGATCTGCTCGCTATGGCACGAACCGCACAACACCTCGCTGCTCAGCCGCGTCTCTTGTGAATGCGAAACATGGCAGCTGGTGCAGAGGACGTTGTTCTGGGCGTGCTGGCTGTGGCGCCATTCATCAGTGGTGGTCGTGTGGCAGCTCATGCAGATGCGGGCGTCGGCGTTCAGTTGCATCACGCCCGCTTCGGGATGGCCGCTAACCAGGGCGCCGTGGCAGGTCTCGCAGGTCACAGCCTGGCGGTTGTGCGGCGATTGCAGCCAGGATTGCGTCTCGGCCAGGTGGCATTCGACACACGCTTCCGACCCCGGCTGCCCGCCCGACTGCCCGGCCCCGGCCAGGGCTGTGCTGCCGGCGCCCAGACAGAACAGCACCGCCAATGCGCAGGCAAAGACGATGCTGATGCAAATGCGTGAAAGTGAGTTGGACATGGGTTTGGGTCTCCGTGATGGCGATGATGTGGGCTGCAACGGTGGGGGCGACGTCAGAGCGTCTGAGGGACGATGGCCCGCAAGAGTTTGGCAAGGACGATCATCACCAGGATAGGGACCAGCAGACGCACGAACATGTAGCTGATCAGAATCAAGAAACCGGCAAAATCGATGGGATACATGGTGGCCTCCTTCTCGTTTTCGGCCCTCCTCCCTCCCCGATAGACCTGCCTGGAAAGGAGGAGATGCTCGATCTCGCCCTCAGTCTCGCGCTTCTTGCCCCCGCCCTCAATCGGGCAGACCACCCATCCTGCCACCCCAATTACGTATGGGTCATTTACCCTATGCTACAATGTCCGCGTGTCCACAGCCTCAGACCGCCCCCGTCTCGACCCCGACCGCATGGCGCTTGCCCGCCTCTATGCTCGCGAGCGGCGTCGCCTCCTGCCGGTCGATCTGGCCCTCAGCCTGGCATTCTTTCTGTTCTGGTGGGCCTGCTGTCATCGCCCGCTCATCACCTGGGTGCGGTCGACCGTCGCCCATCCCGACCTGCGCGTTCTCGCCTATACCGGCGCCTTCGGGCTGGCCGCCCTGCTTGTTTCTTTCCCGCTCGAGCTGGTTGAGCATACCCGGGCCAGACACTACCGGCTCTCGGTGCAGACCTGGCCCGCCTGGTTTGCCGACCAGGCCAAAAGCCTGGCCGTTGGCGCCGTCATCGGCCTGCCTATGGTCCTCATCCTCTACCGCCTGCTGGCCGCTGCGCCCACCACCTGGTGGCTGTGGATGGGGCTGATCTACCTGGCCCTGGCCGTGGTACTGGCCCAACTGGCGCCGGTGCTGATCATGCCGCTCTTCCTCAAGTTCACGCCCTTCGACCAGGAGCCGCTCAGCTCGCGGCTGCGCGAGCTGGCGACGCGGGCCGGGGCGGAGGTGGCCGGCGTCTTCCGCACCGATCTTTCGACCAAAACGACAGCCGCCAATGCCTGGCTTAGCGGCCTGGGTCGCACCCGGCGCATCGTCCTGGCCGACACCCTCATCGACCACTACCCCGCCGACGAAATCCTCTCGGTCTTCGCCCACGAACTGGGCCACCATGTCCACCGGGACATCTGGCGCGGGCTGCTGATCTCGGCGGCGGTTGGGCTGGCCGGTTTCTGGCTGTCGGGATGGGTGGTCGCCTGGGCAGTTGTGCGCTTCGACTACGCCGGCCCCGCCGATCTCTCTGCCTTCCCCTGGCTGATCCTGGCCCTGACTCTGTTCGGCCTCCTCACCTCGCCCCTGCTCAACGGCTTCTCGCGCCAGCAGGAGCGCGCCGCCGACCACTACGCCCTGGCCCACGGCCCTGGCCCCGCCGCCTTTGCCGACGCCCTCACCCGCCTGGCCAACCAGAATCTGGCCGACCCCGAACCCCCTGCCTGGCTCGTCTGGTTTTCCTACAGCCACCCGCCCATCCTGGAACGGATCGCCATGGCGGGGGGAGATGTAGACAAGTAGGCAGGTAGACAAGTAGGCAAGTAGGCAAGTAAACAAGTAGGCAAGTAGACAAGGGCGGTTGGCAGGATTGTCGAAAGGGGAAGGGGTAGTAGTAAACAGTCGACAGTCAACAGTCAACAGTCAACAATCAACAGTCAACGTCCCCCTGCCACCTGCCCCACCCGCCACCTACCATCCTTCGCTGTGCTCAGGACAGGCTCTGCAACTTGCCACCCGCCACCTGCCACCCGCCACCTGCCACCTGCCCCCCGCCACCCGCCACCTGCCACCTGCGACCCTATGCCCCTCCTCGTCGAATCCGTCCCCAATTTCTCCGAAGGCCGCCGGCCTGATGTCATCCAGGCCATCGCCGCCGAATATGGTAGCGTCGAGGGCGCCCGCGTCATCGACCTCTCGTCTGATGCCGACCACAACCGCACGGTGGTGACGCTGGTCGGCAGCCCCGAGGCCGTCAGCGAGGCGCTGTTCCGGGGCATCGCCAAAGCCGCCAACCTGATCGATATGACCAGCCACGAAGGCGAGCATCCTTGCATCGGCGCCACCGATGTCGTGCCCTTCATCCCCATCAGCGGCATCGGCATGGCCGATTGCGTCGGTCTCGCCCGCAGCCTGGCCCGACGGGTCAGCAGCGAGCTTGGCATCCCAACCTATCTCTATGCCGAAGCAGCAGCCCGGCCCGACCGCGTGGTGCTGGCTGAGATCCGTAAGGGCAACTACCCCGGCCTGAAAGCCGACCTGGAAGCCGGCAAAGCCGACCGCCTGCCCGATTTTGGCCCCGCCACACTTGGTCCCGCCGGCGCCACCGTCATCGGCGCCCGCCAGTTCCTTATCGCCTATAATCTCTACCTCACCACTGGCGATGTCGAGATCGCCAAAGCCATCGCCAAAGCCGTCCGCCACTCTTCCGGCGGTATGCGCCATCTGCAGGCGATGGGAGTGCTGGTGGAGGGCCGGGCGCAAGTCTCGATGAACCTCCTTGACTACACGAAAAGCCCCCTCGCCCGCGTCACCGAACTCGTACGCCGCGAGGCTGCCCGCTACGGCGTCGGCATCCAAAGCGCCGAACTGATCGGCCTCATCCCCCAGCAGGCCCTGCTCGACGCCGCCCAATGGTACCTTCAACTCGACAACCTCAAGCCAGAGAGCGTGTTGGAGTGGCATTTGGCAGGTAAGTAGACAAGGAAACAAGTAGACAAGTAGACAAGTAGACAAGGAAACAAGGTGAAGACCCGCCTTCCATACGCTCACTCCCTACTCCCTACTCCTTACTCCCTACTCCTTACTCCCTCCTCCCTACTCCCTACTCCTTACTCCCTCCTCCCTCCTCCCTACTCCCTACTCCCTACTCCCTACTCCTTACTCCCTCCTCCCTACTCCCTACTCCTCACTTCCCATGTACCTCATCGACGGCCATAATCTCATCGGCAGCGGGCTGATCCCCGGCATCGACCTGAGCCAGGAAGATGACGAACAGCGCCTGGCAGACTATCTGCGCGGGCGTCAGCCGTTGCTGAAGCAGCCGATCACGGTCGTTTTCGATGGTGGGCTGCCCGGCGGGCAGTCGCTCGAACTGTCGGGCGGCGGCGTCACCGTCATCTTCGCCGCCCAGGATCGCAGCGACGCCGATACGCTCATCCGCGCCCGCGTGCGCAAGCACAAGACGCCAGCGCAGGTGGTGGTTGTCAGCAACGACGCCCAACTGCGGCGCGACACACAGGCATTGGGCGCCGAAGTCCTCGGCGCGGCGTCCTTTCTCGAACGCCTCGCCAATCCCCGCCGCCGTCCCGCCCCGCGCCAGCCCAAACTCCAGACCGAACCGAAGCTGCCCAAGAGCGAAGTGACCGACTGGCTGCGCGAGTTCGGGGTGATACCGCCGAAGGAGCCGAAGCCATAGCAGGCGGTGCAAGGCCCACACAATCCCGGTACGGATTTTGCACATTCCGCCCCCTGTGCTATGCTCCCCCTCGCAGCGATTGACCTTTAACGTTATCGTTGCAACCGCCGGTGGGTCAGCCAATGACCCACCGGCACTTTTTTTGGCGGGGACGGGTAATGGCTGCGAGTGGGGCCTCTCGGGTTCGAACCGAGGACCGGCGGTTTATGAGACCGCTGCTCTAACCTGTTGAGCTAAGACCCCAAGAACACTGCCCCAGGCTGGGTTTCAAAAAAGCGGGCGACGGGACTCGAACCCGTGATGAGAGCTTGGAAGGCTCGCGTGTTACCGCTACACCACGCCCGCGAGGAGGTTATTGGTTATTAGTGATTAGTGATTGGAGATTGGAGATTGGAGATTGGAGCAATTGCGACAAATCAGGAACTATCTGTGTTTCTTCCCATTTGTGTCATCTCCATATCAAACCATCTGTGTTTCCTCGTATTTGTGTCATCTCCATATCAAACCATCTGCGTTTTTCCTATTTGTGTCATTTTCAATCGGGGCGGCCGGACTCGAACCGGCGACTTCCTGGTCCCAAACCAGGCGCGCTACCGAGCTGCGCTACGCCCCGGCGACGATTGCCAGCGGTAAGTATAGCGCGTAGCGTCGTTCGGCGCCAAACTGACGCAACCGGGGCAAGTACAGCCCCGCAACCACATTCGCCCGGTCGGGGAGCAGCCCTGTCATCTGCCAGTCGGCCCCACGGCCGGCCTGGAAGCGAAAACTGATCGGCTCGTGCGCGCCCGGCAGGCTCAGGTCGGCGGGATGGGCCGGGTCCAGGGGCAAGGCCGCGCGCAGCGCCTCACCCCGGCCGTCTCGCACCACCAGCTCACCGGCCCGGCTGCTGACGCTGAACAAACGCAGCCGCAGCCCTCCGTCCGCCGTGGTCAGATTCACAGCGCCGTTGGCGTCGGCGGCCGTCACGCCGCCAATCCCTGCCGCCGGATACCACAGCTCGCGCCACACCCGCATCTGGCCGGGCTGAAAGGTCAGGTTCTGATCGAAGGTCGGGGTCAGGCCGCCGTGCATCTCTACATAGCCGGAGCCATCGTCGGTGTAGGCGAGGGCCGGGATGGGGTCGGCCCAGCCAAAGCCAAAACCCTTCAGCCCCGGCGTTTGCGACGAAGCAAACACTCGCACCACACCTTCGTCGGCGGCGGCGTCATAGACGGCCGCCCACCCGGTTTGAGCCTGGGGATAGGCAAAGAAGCCCAGCCAGCGATTCCAGCTCCCCAGCCGGCTCAGATCCCGGCCATGATACTCCGGCCAGGCGATGACGCCGCCCGGCCCCGGCAGGTCGGCGTCGCCGGTCGAGTGAATGCTCATCTGCTCGCCTGGGAAGTGAAAGCGCAGGTCGGGGCCAGGCTGGTTGGCCGGGCCAGGCGCCAGCATGGCATTCGTCCAGTAGCTGACCTGCGCCGGGCGCTGCCCCAGGTTTTCCAGGTCGAAATCGAGGCTGACGGCGGCGCTATCGGGCAGCAGCCCCAGGCGCACGTTCAGTTGCAGCCGCTCCTGGTCTTGGGTGAAGACGGTCACGGCCCCCGCCGGCGGATCAGGCTCGGTGATGAAGCCCCAGACATCACCCCAGGCATAGCCGTGCTCGACCACGGGCAGCCCCCACTCGATGCCGCCTACCGCCAACCAACCGTTGCCCGCCGGCCCCGGCCCCCACGGCGACGGCTTGATCACCGGATTCTGGTACAGCTCGTTATTGCCGGTAGCTTTGAAAACCATCTGGTAGAGGCGGCCGCCCAGCTCGGGCATGATCGTCAGCCGCAACCAGCGGTTTTCCAGCCCCACCAGCCGGTAGGTCTGCGGGCTGGGCTGCGTGTTGGCGGCTTCGTAGGCTATGCGATCGAAGCGGCGGTACTCCCAGTTGGCCGCCTCATCGAAGGCAGGCGCAGTGAACTGCTGCCAGGGATAGGTGGGCAGTGTGACCGCGGCATCGCTGATGACCACGACATCGCCGATGGCGGGCGCGGGCGAGGGGGTGGAAAGATCGGCCTGGATGGGCAGCTCCAGCCCGGCAGGGATGTCCACCAGAAAGGCGGCGATCCAGACCTCCTCATCTTCGCTTTCCAGCCGCAGCCAATCCCCGGCCGCCGTCTGCGCCCTGATCCTGACCTCCCGCCCGGCCTCGATCTCGCCGATGACCTCGAAATCCGTGCCCGGCCCCGCCCGCAAGTTGGCTGGCTCGAGCACGATGCCGACGGGCGCCAAAGCTGGCAGGGTCAGGATGGGGGTGGGAGTTGACGTCTGGGTGGGCGTGGGCGGCTCCTGGGGCGGCTTCCGCTTTCCTTCCGGCGCTGGGAGGCTCGTTGCCGTCGCCACTCTGGGCGCCTGAGCAGGTGTGGGAGCGATGGTCGTGGTCGCAGCCGTTGGCCGGGTGAGGGTTGCGGTGGGTGAGACGATGGCGCGCTGACCACCGCAGGCCGTCAGGGCCAGACTGCACAGACTGAGGAGGAGGCCGGGAATCCGCATTGCACGTAGACAAACAACAAGGCGACTGGCCCTTCCGGCCAATCGCCTCATCCATTAGCTGGCGGACAGGGATTCGAACCCCAACTGCCTGATCCAGAGTCAGGAGTTCTGCCGGTTAAACTATCCGCCACCGACTTCGCACAGTATAGCAAAACGGGCAGAGTTGGGCAAGTTCGGAACCGTCAACTCAACAATCGCTTCAATGCCGTCACCTGGCCGGCCTCCACCACGCCGAAGACCGTCGCCGGCGCCCGCGCCGCCCGCCCGACATGAAAGGCGCGAATGGACGTTCGGCTTCGGATCAGCGGCATCACCGCGGCGCTCAGCCCGCCGCCCAACAGCAGGTCGATCTCCGGTCGCGCCGCCTCAGCCTGTCTGGCCAGATCGTCGATCTTGTCGGCCCAGGCCCGCTCACCGCCGCTGGTGAGGATGTGATCGATCTGCGGCAGCGTTTTCAGGACGCGGATGGCTGCCAGGGGGTCGGGTAAGACCTCGAAAGCGCGATGAAAGGTGGCGAACAGATGCGGCGCCTGGGTCAGAACTGCCAGCATTGCCGGCAGGTCGATCGCTCCCCCGCGTACGAAGCCCAGCACCAGCCCATCCACCGGCAACCTCCTCAGATCAGATGCCGCCGCGCACAATGTCTCCAGTTCCCGCCCATCCTCCACCTCGAAACCAGCATTGGCCCGCACCATCACCCGCACCGGGATCCGCACCGCCGCCAGTACCTCCTCCACCAGAGGCAAGGGCGGGGTCAGACCACCCATCTCGAAATGGTCGATCAACTCGATGCGGTCGGCGCCGCCGCGTTCGGCCGCGACGGCGTCAGCCACCGAACAGGCAATGACTTCGAGGAGGGGAGGGTGGGTGGACATGGCAGGTGGCAGGGGGCGGGGGGGCAGAGGGCGGGGGACAGGGGGCGGGGGCAGGGGGCGGGGCAGAGCCTGTCCCTTCGCTCGGTTCAGGGCAGGCTCTGAGTGACACGAAGGATAACAGGTCTTCCGGTTTACGAGTCTGCTCGTTCTCGCGTCTACTTGTCTACTCATCGCAAGATTGGCGACTACCGCTCGCGGCTGCTACAATCCGGGCGACGCAACCACCCTAGCTCGCGACCCCTCTCTTGACACCTGATCCTCTTCCTGGCGCGCCTGCAACCGACCCTGGCTCCGGACGGCGACGCCTGCCCATCACCCGTCGCCACATCATTTTCCTTGGCGCCGCTGCCCTCTTGTTGCTCGCCGCAGCCGCGATTGCTTTTGGCGTCGTCCAATATCTGCGCACACGCGCCGGCTCCAACCAGGTTGCCTTTGCCCCGGCCCAGGAAGGCGAATTCCTGATCATCATCGCCCCCTTTCTGCGTCAGGGCGACGAAGCTGCGGCCATCGGCGGCGCCCTGGCCAACGACCTGCGCGAGACGCCCCATGCCGCCGATCTCTACCGCGTCGAAACGCTCGACCGCGCCCCGCGGGCGGCGGCGATTCCCGGCCTGATCGAGACCTACAAACCGGCGGCGCTGACCACCGGCTCCTATGATGGCGACACCATCGGCGCCGTTGTCCACCTCCTCCCACCCCAGCTGCCGCCGCTGCCGCCCGCCACCGAGGCCGCCGGCGCCGCCGCCCTCCTGCCCATCGCCGACCCGGTCGAGTTTCACCTCTACGCCCCCCAGACCAACGCCGCCCCCCTGCGCTATCTTCAATCCTGGCTGCTTGCCCAGAGCCACTTCTGGGTCGGGCAGTACGATGAGGCGGCCGCCCTGCTCCTGGAAAGCCTGCGCCTGCAACCGCGCGAGATTCCCATCACCGAGCGCGCCAACCAGGACATCTTCCTGGCCTACACCCATACCCAACTCGGCTTCATCGCCGGCGGGGTGCAGGGCAACTGGCCGGCCGCGCTCGATTTCTACGGCCTGGCCCTGCGCCAGAACCCCGCCGACCCCATTGCCGCCGTCGGCCTGGCCGCGGCCCTCGCCCAGACCGGCCAACCGGCCCAGGCCCAAAGCCTGCTGCTTGCGGCCCTTCGCCGCAACCCCAGCACCTGGCAAATCCAGGTGGCGTTGGGCCAACTGGGGCTTCAGCAGGGCGATGTCGAGGGCGGCCTCTCCCACTACGACCAGGCCATCGCCCTGCTCGACGCCAACGACCCCATCCAACAGCGCACACTGGCCGACATCTATTTCGACCGCGGCTACTACCGCCTGACCCACAACGACCCAGCCGGCGCCCTCAGCGACCTGAAACGGACCGTCGAACTCGGTCGCGCCGGCGTCCATGCCCAGAGCAGCCTGGCCTGGGCCGCCTACCTCAGCGGCGATAACGCCACGGCCGTGCAGGCCAGCGCCGTCGCCGTTCAGCTTCAGCCCGATCGCCCCGACCTGGCCTTCAACAAAGCCCTCATCCTCCTGGCCGCCAGCCAGATCGCTGACGCCAACGCCGCTTACGATGACGCCATCGCCGTCACCCTTCGCCTCGACGATGTCCTCGCCCGCAGCCGCTACTTCGGCGGCGCCTACCGCGACCTCGACCAACTGCTCCAGCGCCGCCCCGACCTGGAACAAGACATCCGCGCCCTCCAAGAGCGCATCGACATCGCCAACGGCTGATGGCTGGCGATGACCGTTCGTGTGGGCGAGCCACGAAGCCAGGCCACACCTAACACACCCCGGCGCGTCCACCACCCCACTCCCCCCTCTCCCCATCGGAGGCTCCATGTCCAAACGAACGCTTTGGCCGCTCCTGACGGCCCTCCTCCTGCTTCTGCTCGCGGCCGGGTGCACCGGCGGCGGCGTCAAGACGACAGTCCCGCCCGCCACCGCCGCGACGCCATTGGCCGGCAGCCAGACACCTGCCGCCGATGCCACCGCCCCACCGCCGGCGCCCGGCCAGCTGCCTGCCACCCTGCGCCTGCAGCCGGCCGCCACCGCCCTTCCCGACGCCTGCCAACAGAGCGTGCGCCGCTTTAGCCTGGACGGCGTCGACCTGCCCAGAGAACTGGAGCCGGGCGTCGATTACCTCTTCTGTGCCCGCGGCGCCGAAGCAGGCAGCACCGTCATCTTCACCCTCACCGGCCCCGAAGACCTGCGTCTTGTCTACGAAGCCGCCAGCGCCACCCAGGGCGACACCACCGTGGCGCCCCTGACTCTGCGCTTGAACGCCGACGCCAGGCCCGGTCGCTGGACGCTGACAGCCGCAGCCGGCGACGCCAAAGCCGATCTCGCCCTGCGCCTGGCGGCGCCGACGGCCCCCTTCATCGCCCTCACCGAGTCGCCAGGCGACAACCCGGGCCTCATCCGCGCCGGCATAGGCGGCCTCCCGCCTGATAGCCGCGCCAGCTTCGCCCTCTATCGGCTGGTCGAGGACGCCAGCGGCGGCGATGAAGGCGCCATCCTCATCTCGCTCCCCCTCAGCGCCGACGCCGCCGGCCGCGCCGACCTGGAACTGGATGTGGCTGACCTCCCCGCCGGCCGCTACCTGCTCGTCCTCCTGCCCGAGGGCGCCGAATTGGGCGACGCCGCCAGCTTGAGCGCCGCCGGTCTCGGCCGGCTCGCCGTCGCCACGGCCATCACCCGGCCTGCCGGGGTGGTGTCCGGGCCGGAAGCGGGCGGGGGCGTCTCGGTTCCCGTCGGCGGCCTTCCCCCCGCGCCCCAACCGGCGGCGAGCGGTGGTGGGCTGCCAGAGGCCGTCCAGTTCAACTTTGCGCCCGCCCAACTGCCGGTGTGCCCGCCCGCCGAAGCCCCCGCCCTGCAATTGTGGCCAGACGCGGGCGAGATCGGCAACTGGTGGCTGGGCTGCGCCAACGGCTTCCCCGCCAACGAAACCATCGACATCGTCGTCACAGCCCCCACCGGCCAAACAACCACCATTCCGGTGACGGCCAGCGCCAACGGCGCCGCCCCGTTCCGCTGGTACAGCGCACCGGGCGAGGGCGTGGGCGAGTACCAGGCCGTGGCCACCTCGGCCGGCGGCGCCACCGCCACCATCGCCTGGAGCATCGCCTCACCCACCCGGCCGCACGTCCTCGTCTTTGCCCACAACTACCCCAGCGCCGTTGGCGGTGAACTCTATCTCAGCGGCTTCCCGGCCAACAGCAAGGTCGATCTCGGTCTTTACAGCCTGGATGCGCAGGGAAAAGGGACGCTGGTCAAGCAATGGCAGCTTGATCTCAACCGCTTCGGCGCCCTGAGCAAACCCTTCGAAGAAGCCTTCGGCCTCGACACCGGCCAGTACGCCGTCGTCGTCCAGGGTGGCCCGGCCTTCACCTTCGCCGGGCTGGATTTGGCGGCCAGCGCCTTCGACTTCTTCGGCTATGACGAAGAACTCGACCCCCGCTACGATGTCTACACCCTCTACCTGAACCGCGCCCCCGGAGCCGTCGCCCAGGCCACACCTGCGGCCGAACCTACGCCCACTAACGGGCCTACACCCGCGGCCGGCGAGGTGATCACCCCCACCGTCGCTGCCCCCGCCCCTCCTGACCAGATTCCCCCGGCCGTCGTCAGCATCCCCGAAGACAACAGCCCGCAGCCCACCTGCCCCGGCGCTGCGCCCGACGCCCCCAGCATCTGCCTGTTGCCCACCACCCTCGAGCGCGGCGCCTTCGCCTATCTCATGGCCCACGGCTTCCCGGCCGGGACGCGGATCGACGTCAGCGTGCGGACGCCCAAAGGCCAGCGCGTGGCCATCAGCGACCAGACCGACGCCCAGGGCTTTGCCGATTTCCACTGGTTTGCGCTCAACGACGAACCGTTGGGCGAGTACAAAGTCACGGCGCGCGGCGGCGGACAGACCTTCGAGGGCAGCTTCACGGTCGTGGCCGCAGCCAGTCCCCATCTCGTCGTCCAGCCTCGCACCGCGCCCATCGACGCCACCTCGATCATCGTCAGCGTCGCCGGCTTCCAACCCACCGAAAACCTGATCGTCGCCCGCTACCGCAGCGCCGGCGCCAGCGGCGGCGTCCTCAACTTCGAGTTGGTCGATACCATCGCTCTGCAAACCGGCGCTGGCGGCGGCGCCCAGAAGACCGTGGCCACGCCCCGCGCCCGTGCTGGCGACATCTACCTCCTCGCCGTCTACCGCCCCGACCAGGGCGAGGCCCTGGCTCAGGCCGTCTATAGCATCGGCCAGCCGCTGTACCTGCGCTATGCCTTTGCCTGGGGACAGAACTTCCAGGAAGGGCAGTGAACAAAAAAACACCTGACAGGTGTTCAGACACCTGTCAGGTGTTTCATTCGTGTGGGGGGATGGCCGGCCGCTTAGAAGTTCTTGCGGAAGACCAGGCTGAAGGAGTTGTGGAAGAGGGTGTTGCCGCCGCCGCCGTCGCTGCACTCGGCTTCATCCGTGAAGTTGGAATGAACCGGTGAGGCGATGTCGCTGGCAGGCGAAGCGCCATCGTTGGAGATGAACACCATGTACTCGGCGCCCTTCCACATGTCGAAGGTCGTTCGCCCCGGCTGAACTTCCATCGTCCAGCTGTCATGATCCTCGGTCTGTTTCTTGTCGATCACGTTGCCGGCGCCACCCGAAGACTGGATGGCCCAGACGCCGTCGACGCCATTCCCGCCCGCATCCACAACCCGCACATACACGTTGTGCTTGCCGCGATTTTCGCACGGCGACAGGCGTCGCATCTCGATCAGGCTGTACTGCACGCTTGGTTGGGGTGCAGCTGCCGCCGCCACCGCCGCCGGAGCCGCCGCCGGGGCAGCTGCTAGCGCTTTCGCTCGGACGACCGGCGCCGGGGTGGGCGGCACGGGCGTGTCGGTCGGGGTGGGTAGGGGGGTCTCGGTGGGGGTTGCCGTGGGCAGAGGCGTCTCGGTGGGGGTTGGAGACGGGGTCGGTGTGTCGGTGGGGAGCGGGGTGAGGGTCGGTTCGGGTGTGTAGGTGGGCGTCGCTGCCGGTTGGTCGGCCTGCGTCTCAGCCGGGGGGTTGGCCAGGGCCAGGGCGACGGGGGCGATGCTGCTGCCGGTCGTGGCCAGGGCCAGACGCGAGACGTCTGCTTCGCCCGCCGAAGGCAGCGCCGCCGAGGTCTGCAAGGCGCCGATGAGGGCGGCCGGCAGCGAGATGCCCAGCAGGAAGACGACCAGCAGGATGATCAGCACCAGCCGCCATCTGGCGCCCGACGACAGGCCCCGGTACCAGAGGGCCAGGCCGTCCACAAGACCAGGCTTGGGGGCGGCAGCCGGGCGATCAGCCGGGCGAGCAGCCGGGCGAGCAGCCGGGCGGGGCGCAGGGGCGGGGGTGGGGCGAAGCGCCGGGGCGGGGGCCGGAGCTACGAATGCGCCGGCAGCCGCCGCCGCAGTTGCGCCTATCGCCGCCGCCACCGGGGCCATTGCCGGCAGGCGGGTGCGTCGCACCAGGCCACGGCTCAGGTTGAGGCCAAGCACCGGGAATTTGAGCGCCAAAGCCTCGAAGTCCTCGCGGCTCAACTCCCAGATGTCGGTGTCGCCGTCGGCCACGGCCGTCACCCGGTGCGGCTCGCCGGTGAGGACCGAGCTTTCGCCGAAGAAGTCGCCGCCGCCAATGCTGACGGCGCCACCCTGACGGCTGGAGAGGCGAACGGCGCCGGTCTCGACCAGATACAGTCGTTCGCCGGCGTCGCCCTCGCGATAGACCACCTCGCCGCTGCCGTAGCGGGCGGGGATGAGGCGGTCGGCGATGTCGCTCAGTTGGTCGGATGTCAGGCCGGCGAACAAGCCGATCTGACGCAGGTGTTTGGCGCCGAAAGCGCCGCCAGCCTGACCCAGTCGCTCGCCCAGGGTGCGGCTGAGGGCCTGGCTGAGGGCGGGGTGCCGGGCAAGCAGTTCGTCGAAATCGCTGCGATAGAGGACCCAGAGATTGGTGGCTTCGGCGGTGCGCACACCAGTGGTGCGGCTCCGTCCGGTCAGCAACGCCATCTCGCCGAAGAAGCCACCCGCACCCAGCCGGGCGAGGACTTCGCCACGCCGGCTGACATTGCTGACGACCTCG
Source organism: Caldilineales bacterium (assembly GCA_019695115.1). Lineage (GTDB taxonomy): Bacteria > Chloroflexota > Anaerolineae > J102 > J102 > SSF26. The sequence goes on from JAIBAP010000001.1 coordinate 15,942, forward strand.
ACCCGACCGGAATCGATCAGATAGAGGGCGTCGCCGGGGCTGCCTTCGGTGTAGACGACCTCATGGCCGGGCACATGCTGGAGCATGAGCCGTTCGGCCACGGCTTTGAGGGTCGTCGAGTCGAGGGAGGCGAAGATGGGCAGAGCCTGCAACCGCTCGATGGCCAGTTGCTCGTCCTCCGGGCCGAGGCGCGCCCGCAATCCCTCGCTGAGATGGGCAAGAAGATTGGGGTTCTGTGCCGCCAGTTCGGTGAAGGCAGAGCGGCTGAGCGACCAGACCAGGGTTTCGGACTGGGCCTGGGCCGATTCGGCGTGCGGCTTGTCGGCCAGCATCGCCATCAGCCCCAGCACCTCGCCCGGCCCGGCATCGATCAGCAGTTCGTCGCGCTGGATGCGCGCAGCGCCGCTTTCGACGATGTAGAGGGCGTCTGGTTGGTTGCCTTCACGGAAGAGGGTGCGCCCGGCATGGAAGATCTCCACGTCCAGGTTGGCAGCGATCCGGCTTCGTTCGTCATCGCTCAGCGCTTCCAGACCCGGCGCCGTGCGCAGGCGTTGGCCGACCAGGTAGGGCTCGAGCTGAGCCAACCGGGTGCCAAAGCTGCGCGAGAGCTGGATGCCAATGGTCGGGTTGGCGCTGACGATCTGTTCCAGATCGTGCGCGGAAAGCGCCCACACGTCCGTCTCGCCGGTGGCCTGGGCGCTGATGGTGCGCTTGCGGGCCAGGAAGACGTCGTTTTCACCGAAGATGGCGCCGACGCCAAGCGTGGCCAGGGTGACCGGGCCATAGCTGAGGCGGACGCCGCCGTGCTTGATCAGATAGAGGGCGTTGCTGGCGGCGTCTTCGCTAAAGACGATTTCACCCGCAGCGAAATGCTGCAGGTGAAGGTGTTCCGCAAGCAGTTGGCGTTCTTCTGATTTCAAGTCGGCGAACGGTGAGGCGCGTTCCAATAAGTTCGTGCTCACGTTGGGTTGCTACCTCCTTGGTTTGATGGCGGGTGATGGGGGCTGCGACACTGCATGCGGCCCCTCCGCGGGCCAAAGTTCCTCCTCAGGCGAGGAGAACGGCGCTAGGTTAACTCAGAGTATGAAAATTTTGCAAACTTGGGGCGAGTCAGAAGGGGCAGAGGGCAGGGGGATAAGGAGACAAGGAGACAAGTAGACAGGCAGGCGCTCAGTTGTTGCGCCGGAACAGGACTTCGAAGGCATAATGGCCGACAGCAAACCAGTAGGTCTTGTTCTGCAGATCCTGTTGGCAGCTTTGCGGGTCGGCGTGAGGCTTGCAGTTGCAATAGCCGGCCGCCAACATCAGGTCGAAGTCCGGCCAGTCGGCGCTCATGCCGCGCGAGGCCTCGCCAATGCGATTACCGGCTTCATCGACAATCTCCACCTGGCCGCCACCACCGCGATAGATATCGAACTCGACCCGACCATCTCCCTTGCCCTGGTCGCCGGTGACATGGATCTGGCCGGTGAAGATTTCGCGCACCCGCACGCCGTTGAGTGCATTTCCAGCGGCATCGACCACCGTGACAAAGATGTTGTGGTCGCCAGCGTCACACCGCTGAGAATCCTGGCCCACCGGACGCAAGCGCACAGAAGCAGCGTAAGTCGGGGCCGCGGGCGCCGGCGGCGGCGGGGTGGGACGGGGCTGCGTGGGCGCGGGGGCGACGACGACGCGGGTGGGGGTGGGCGGCGGGGGGGCCTCGGCCACGGGGATGCCCTCGGTGTTGCCCTCGATGGTGACGAGCTGCCCCAGCACCCAGCCCACCGAGCCATCCTCGCGCTGGATCTGCCACCAATCGCCCGCCGGGTTACGGCCAACCAGCAGCGCCGCTTCGCCGGGCGCCATGTCGCCGATGATGGCGTAGGTCAGGCCGGGGCCGCTGCGCACGTTGACTTCGCCCAGGGCGATGACCATCGGTTGGGCCGGGACGGTGGGGGTGGCCGTGGCCGGTTCGGGCGTGTAGGTGGGCGTGGCGGTGGGGATGATGGGGGTGGCGGTGGGCGGCGGGGTGGCGGTGGGCGGGACGGGGGTGGGCGTGGGGGGAGGGGTGGGGGTGGGCAGGTAGGCGACAAGGGCGCTGTTCGAGACGCCCAAAGCAGCCGCCAACTGCGCCAGCGCCGTCAATTCCTGCGGCCCGGCCCCGGCTGCAGCCCGGCGTTCGATCACTCCAGCGGTCATCTGGCCCGGATTCGGGGCCTGCAAGCTCTCGATCTGGCTGCGGGCCTGCTCCAGGTTGCCGGTTTGGGCAAAGCCCAGCGCCACCAGGGTCACGTATTCATCCTGTTGCGCGGGGGTGAGGTCGCTCACCTCGGCGCCCGACAGCCGGGGCAGCCACTGCGAGCCGGCCCAAAGTCCGATCAGCAAACCGGCCGTAATGGCCACAAGGGCAATCAGCCAGCTAAGGTCACGTCGTTTGTTCATGGGTGGGTGGGGTTAATCTCCAATCTCTAATCGCTGGTTATTGGAGAGTGGAGATTGGAGATTAGGGATTGGGGAGTGGAGATTGGGGAATGGGCGACAAAAAAGGGAGACTTCACGAGGGCCGGGGCCGCGGGTGCGGGTGGCATTCGATCAAGTTTCCCTCTGGCGTGGTTGAAATGATGTCTGCTATAATGAAGTCAGGTCGCCCTGTTCATGGGCTTCCCCTGAAGTCAGAGTGCCGAAGGTGGGACTTGAACCCACATGGAGCTATCTCCAACGGTGTTTGAGACCGTCGCGTCTGCCAATTCCGCCACTTCGGCGCAGCACGAGAGTATAACGAACGTCGATGACCACGTCAAGAAAGCCCGGCTCCCACATTGGGCCTTGCGCCCGCCGCCCGGATGCCATCTGGCCCGCCGCCAAAGGGGTTGAGGCTGATGGATGAGACGCGTTTGGTGCAGGCTGCGCGCGCGGGTGAGTTGGCGGCCTTCAATCAGTTGGTGCTCAGCTATCAGGGCATGGCCTACAACGTGGCCTATCGCGTCATGGGCGACCCGGATGCGGCCGCCGACGCCGCCCAGGATGCCTTCATCAAAGCCTACAAGGCGCTGGATAGTCTGCGCGGCGAATCGTTTCGGGCCTGGTTGATGCGGATCGTCACCAACACCTGCTACGACCAGTTGCGGGCCAAACAGCGCCGGCCGGCTACCAGCCTGGACGACCTGCTGGCCGAAACCGAGGACCACTCCTGGCGACTGGCCGAACCGGGCGAGGGGCCAGACGAGCATGCCGAACGGGAGGAGTTGAGCCGCCTGCTGCAATGGGCCATCCAACAGCTGCCCGATGACCAGCGCGCGGTCGTCGTCCTTTCTGATATCGAGGGGCTTTCCTACGACGAGATCGCCCTCGCCACCGGCGCCCAGCTCGGCACGGTCAAATCCCGTCTCAGCCGGGCGCGAGCCAAGCTGCGCGACCTGCTGCAACAGCAACAGGAACTTCTGCCCCATCGCTATCGTCTAAGCACCGAACCCGTCCACTGAGACTCCCCCACCGATGACCACGCCTCCGCCCCGTTCCCCCCTCCCCGCCATCAGCGACGAACTGCTTTCCGCCTATCTCGACGGACAGCTGACCGCCGCCGAAACGGCGCGGGTCGAGCAGGCGCGGGCGCTGAATGTGGAGGTGGCGATGCGGCTGGAGGCGATGGCGCACACGGTCGGGCTGCTGCGCCAGACCCCGCGGCTGGCTGTGCCCCGCTCGTTCGTCCTCTCGGAGGCGCAGGTGCTGGCCGCGGGCGGACGTGTGAAGGGGACGCAACCGGCCCGACGCGCAGGTGGGTTCTGGGCCTGGCTGGGTGGGCTTTCCCCGCGCCTGATGCCGCTGGCGACGGCGGCAGTGGCGCTGGCGCTGTTGGTAGTGGTGGGGATGGATGTGCGCGGCGCCCAGGCGCCGGCGGCCCGCCCGGCGTCGCTGGCCCCGGCGCCGTCCGAGACGCCGGCAGAGATGACGATGGACGCCCTGAGATCGGCCAACGCGCCCGAACCGGCGGCAACCGCAGAAGTGGCGGCGGCAGCTGAAGCAAAGATGCCTGCTGCCACGCCGACAGAAGCGGCGTCTCTGGCGGCAGAGTCGGCGCCGGTGGGAGAAGCCGCGCAGCTTGGGGCCGAGGCCGGCGAAGACGGCGCGACCGAAAAAGCCGCTTTCATCGGCGAAGAAGGATCCGCCCCGACCATGCCAACCCCTCCAGCCGGCCCGGCGCCCCTGCGCCTGCTGGAACTGGCACTGGCGGGGATGCTGGCGGCCCTGGCGGCCCTGACGTTGCTGGCCAGGCGGGCGCGAGAGCACGGCGATCATATTTGACAGTCATCTAGCCAACACGTACAATGCCGGACGTTGTAAGCATTCCTCGGTAGCTCAACAGGCAGAGCGAGCGGCTGTTAACCGCTATGTTCCAGGTTCGATTCCTGGCCGAGGAGCTAAGCAAAGCCGCCCGTTGTGGCGGCTTTTTTCGTAGGCGGTTCACCCCCATTTCTGTCATGACTGCTTCTCAGGTCGAAGTTCGCCCCGCCCAATCGGTGGATATCGAACGCATCCACGAGCTGCAACGGCAAGCGCGGCACACCTGTGTGCGCTTTGGCTATGAAGATATGGCGCGCATGATCGGTCGCGACTACTTTTTCGTGGCCGAAAACGGGCGCAAGCTCCGGGGATATGTCTGCGCGGCCGTGCAGCAGCCGGGGCTGGCGCAACTGCGCGGCCTGGGGCTGGCCAATGGCTGGGGTTTGGAGGCGGGCGTCGATCACCTGCTGCGACCGCTGGAGGCGGCCTTGCGCCGCGACCAGGTGGATCATGTGCTCCATCTGGGCATCGAACAGTGGACGGTGCCGCCGTTGCAGCACCAGCGCTTCGACACGCCCGATTACATCGTCAGTTTCGAGCGGGCAATCTCGACCGCACCGCAGACGCCGCAGCATTTCAACCCGCTGGTCGAGTTGCGCGCGCCCGCCCCCGACGAATTCGAGCAACTGGCCGATCTCGACCACCGCTGCTTCCCCTGGCCGTGGCAGCTCTCCCCCGAAGATCTGATCAACCTGCTGATGATGTCGAGCCGGTTGGTCGTCCTGGACTACCAGGGCATCCTGGTGGGCTATGCCTGCACCGATTTGGCCGGCATCCAGGCGCAGATCGCCCGGCTGGCCGTCGATCCGGTCTATCATGGCGTGGGCTTTGGGCGCTATCTCCTGGCCGACGCCCTGGATTTTGCCGCCGCCCGCGGGGCGCTCAGCGTCACACTGAACACGCAATCCTACAACCAGGCTTCGCAGCGGCTGTATCAAGGCTTTGGCTTTCGACCGGTCGGGCCGCGCATCCCGGTCATGATCAAGCACCTGCACGGCGAATGATCCGGGCCATCGTTTTCGACTTTGGCGGCGTGCTGGCTACCGACACGGTTGTACGCCAGCGGCTGGCCGGCTTCGACAGGATGTTAGGGTGGGAAGCCGGCGCCCTCTACGAACGGCTGTATGGCGGCCACGCCTGGCGACAGGTCTCGACAGGGGCGTGGGATGTGGCTCAGTATTGGGCAGAGGCCGGGGCGCCCTACGAAGCGAAACTGCCGGCCGCCGTGCGGGATGAGTTCCGCCATTACCGCGATCCTTTCTTCGGCGAGCCGCTGGACCCGGACATGGTAACGCTGGCCTGGCAGCTCCGCGGGCGCTATCCTGTCGCCCTCCTCTCCAATGCCACGCCGCTCCTGGCCGACCGGCTGCAGGCAGAGCCTGACCTGCACGGCCTGTTCAGCGCCGTTGTCATCAGCGCCCTGGCCGGGGTGCGCAAACCCGAGGCGGGGGCCTTCGCACTCGTCTGCCGTCTGTTGGGCCTTTCCCCCGCGGCCTGTGTGATGATCGACGACAAGGAACGGAATACGACCGCCGCCAGCGCCGCCGGGATGCAGGCCATCCGCCATCTCGACGCCCAACGCACACGCGCGGCCCTAGCCGGGTTGGGAGTGGAAGGGCTTTGATCTATGGACGATCTGCTGGCCGGCTATCCGGTCATTCTTTCCTTCGACATCGCCTGGGGCGAGATGGATGCCTTTCGGCATGTCAACAACATCATCTACTTCCGCTATTTCGAGAGCGGGCGGGTGAAGTATCTGGATGACGCCGGCGCCATGGCCGAGATGGAGCGCAGTGGCATCGGCCCCATCCTCCACAGCATTGGCTGTCGCTTCCGCTTCCCACTCACCTACCCCGACCGCATCCACGTAGGTGTGCGCGTGACTGAGATGGGCGTCGATCGCTTCACCGTCCACCACCGCATCGTCAGCGACCGCCACGGTCGCATCGCCGCCGAAGGCGACGGCATCGTGGTGATGTTCGATTACAACCGTAACCAGAAGGCCCCGGTGCCCGCCTTCGTGCGCGAGGCCATCACCCGGCTGGAGGGGTGGAACACCGGGTGACGGCTGTGCAGCCGTCACCCGGCGGGCGTCATTTGCCCAGGCGTTTCTTTACACCCTTGCGGAAAGTGTAGAGCGGCAACATGACGGCGGTGGCCGCGTCCATGACTTTGACGCGGGCCTCCAATTGGGCGCGGCCGGCGGCCACGCGCATCTGCTGCATCCGCTCGCGCAAGACCTCGGAGATCGGCCAGTTCTCGACCAGGATCGGCTCGGCCTCGGCTTCGACCGACTGCCATTCCCAGGCGCAGGCGGCAAAGGTGAGGCCGGCGCCAAACGCCGCCATGACAATGCGGGCGCCAGGCTGGATGCGGCCATCGTCCAGGGCCTCGCACAGGGCCAGGGGCACCGAGGCGGCCGAGGTGTTGCCATAGCGGTCGATGTTGACGACCATCTTGCCGCGATCGACCCCCAGTCGCCGCGCCGCCAGGTCGATGATGCGGTCGTTGGCCTGATGAGGGATGATCAGATCGACCTGGTCGATGGTGAGACCGGCGTCGGCCACGACCTTGATCACCGAATCGGTGAGGACGCGGGCGGCAAATTTGAACACGCGCTGCCCATCCATGCGCAGCTTGTGTTTTTTCTGCGCCAGGGTTTCAGGAGTCAGTTCGACGACACAGCCGTAGCTGGGAACGATGAGGGCGTCGGCTTCACTGCCGTCCGAGCCGGTGACATGGCTGAGCAGGCCGCCGGGCTGTGTGCTCTGGCTGACGATCACCGCCCCGGCCCCGTCGCCGAAGAGAATGTTGGTGTTGCGGTCGCTCCAGTCCACGGCAAAGCTAAGTTTCTCGGCCCCCACCACCAGGATGTGGCGATACGCGCCCGTCTGGACGAACTGGGAAGCAGTGATGAGGCCGTAGACGAAGCCCGAACACCCGGCCACCAGCGTCATCGCCCCGGTCTTGGTTGCGCCCAGCCGGTCCTGTAGCAGGCTGGAGGCGGGGGGGCAGAAGTAATCGGGGGTGGAGGTGGCGAGGATGATGAGGTCGAGGTCGGCGGCTGTGATCTCGGCCTTTGCCAGCGCTCGTTGGGCGGCAATGACCGACATATCGACGGTGGTTTCGTCGGCTGCGGCCAGGCGTCGCTCGCGGATGCCGGTGCGACTGACGATCCATTCGTCGCTGGTATCCACCAGGGCGGCCAGTTCGTGATTGGTGAGCACGCGTTCAGGCACATACATGCCCCAACCGCTGATTTTGCTGTGGAAATGAGTCATGATTGGTCCTTGTGAACAAAAGTTACGCCGCCAGGGGCTGGTCGGTGGCGGCGGTCTGGCGGTTGCGCCGCCAATAGGCATAGGCGCCCACGCCCACCAGCGAGACAGTGCCGATGGCGGTGGCAGGAGCCAACCAACGCGAGCGCGCTGGCTGGCGTGGGGGCAGGCCCAGCGCCCGCTGTGTCTGCTGGCGCCGTGCTTCGGTCTCGAGCTGCTGGCCCAGGCTGGCGCGAAAAACCGGCGAGGGAGCGACAGGGCGGAGCAGGCGCCAGAGATCGTGCACCAGGCTGAACAATGCTGTCAAGATAGCCGGTGTGCCAGGCGCGTTTTCGATCAGGCCCGTCTTGGCCTCGCCTTGCTGCAACAGCGTCTGCAAATGGATGTCGAGAATGTCAGGGTAGGTGTAGGTGGTCATCTTCGCTCCCGTTGTCAGGCGGCATAAGCCACCACGCCCACTGTGCCGGGGCCGAGGTGAACGGCGACCGAAGTCGCCAGCGGCGTCAACCAGACTTCGCGGCAATTGACAGCCTGGCCAACCATGGAGGCGAGCAAGGCGGCGTCGGCGGGGGCGCGGGCGTGGACGACGGCCGCCCGGGCCGGCGCGCCGCCCAGACGGTCGGAAATCGTTTGCACCATGTGCGCAAGCGCCCGTTTGCGGCTGCGCACGCGTTCGCCGGCTGCCAGGGCGCCATCTTCCAGGGCGATGATGGGTTTGACATCCAACAGGGAAGCGATGGCCGAACCCAGGGCGCTGATGCGGCCGCTCATTTGGGCGTATTTCAGGGTGGCGGGCGTGAGGAGGATGTTCATGCCCTTGCGGATGGCGTCCAGCCGCGCCAGCATCTGCTCGATCGAGCGCCCGGCAGCCAGGGCTTCCAGCGTCTCAGCAGCCATGAAACCCAGCCCAGCCGAGCCACAGGCCGAATCGAAAGGATAGACGGGGATGGCATCCTTGACCATTTCGGCGGCCAGAACGGCCGACTGATAGGTGCCGCTCAGCCGGGCGGTGACGTGCATCGAGAGGATGGCGTCGAACTGCCCGCTCAGGCTGCGATAGAGATCGGCGAACTCGCCGGGGCTGGGTTGCGAAGTCTGGGGGATGTGGCGCTCGGCCTCGACGCGGGCGTAGAAGCTGGCCTCGTCGATGTCTACCCCTTCGCGAAAACTATCCTGCCCAAAACGAATGTGGATGGGGATGATGTGCAGCAGGTGGCGGTGCGGCCAGTCGAGGGGTGTGTCGCAGGTGGAATCGGCGACGATGGCGATGCGGTGGGGCATGGCTGGGTTAGTCGGACAGACGCTGGCAGAGGGTGGGAGATCAGCGGCCGGCGATGGGGTTCTACGGCTCCCCCAGATCGGAACGCAAAGACAGGAGCGTGCGGTGATAGAGGGATTTGATCGAGGATTCGGTGCGCCCCATGATCTGACCGATCTGGGCGTTGGGCATGTGCTCGACGAATTTGAGAATGAGCAGTTGTTGGCGGTCGGCCGGCAGACGGTGAATGGCCTGCAACAGTTCGGCCTGTGTTTCTCTGGCTTCGACCACGGGGCCGGGGCCAGGGCGCCGCACCCCGATCAGGGCCGGGTCTTCAAGGGGGACGGTGCGATGGCGGGCGTGGTGGCGATGCCAGTTGGCGACCAGGTTGTGGGCGATGCGGTAGAGCCAGGCAGAAAAAGGGGCGCCACGGTCTTCGTAAGCGGCCAGGTTGTCAAGGGCCTGAAAGAAGGTGCGCGCGGTCAGGTCTTCGGCCTCCTCATGGCTGCCCACCCGATAGTAGACATAGCTATAGATTCGGTCGACGTAGCGCTGATAGAGTTCACCAAATGCTTCCGGTTCGACTCTGGCTCGTTCGACAAGGTTGGCTTCGTTCAGGTGTTCGAGGGGACGCACAATTCATCCTGGGCGCCCGACGAGTGTCTGGCAACTGCCTGGTCTGGCAATTGTTTACTAGAACACCGCCGCGGCGGTCTGGTTGCGGTGGGAGGGCGCGAAACTGGGTGGAGATGGCGGGCCATTGTAGCACGGGCCAGAGCACCGACAAAGCGTTGGCATCGGCGACGCCCTTATGCTATGCTTCGGCGCCACTTTCACATCTGTCAGGTTTGTGGAACCTGACAGATGTCTTACTCTGTCAGGAGGCCGCTTTGACTTCAGATTCCACTTCCAACCGTGTGGTCATCACCGGTATGGGCGCCGTCAGCGCTCTGGGCAACGATGTTGCCACGACATGGGAGGGCATGCTGGCCGGGCGCAGCGGGGCTGTGCATCTGGCCGATGAGATCGACGATGTGCCCGCCCAGATTGCCTGCACCCTCAAGGACTTCCGACCCGAAGAACGTCTGTCGCCGCGGGAGGCGCGGCGCCTGGGGCGCCTGACCCTGATGGCGATGCTCACCGCCGAGGAGGCCATTGCCGCCGCAGGCATCGAATTGCCCGCAGAGGACCCGACCCGATTTGGGATTGAGGTTGGCAGCGCGTTCGGCGCCCTCGACATCGTCGAGGAGGAATCGTTCAAGATCCGCACCCGCGGGCCAAAGAGCCTGAACGTCATCCTGGCCCCGGCCGTGCTCGTCACCACCACGCCCTGCCATCTGGCCATCCGCTACGGCGCCCAGGGGCCGGTCAATTCGCCGGTGGCAGCCTGCGCCACGGGCGTGTTCAGCATCGGCGAGGCGGCGCGACGCATCCGGATGGGCGAGGCGGATGTCATGCTGGCGGGCGGCACCGACTCGTATCTGACGCCACTCTTGCGCACGGCTTTCAGCCGGCTGGGAGCGATGTCCACCCGCAACGACGAGCCACAGACCGCCTGCCGGCCCTTCGACCTCAACCGCGACGGCATGGTGGCCGGTGAAGGCGCCGTGACCCTGGTGCTGGAATCGTTGGCGCACGCCCAACGACGGGGCGCCACCATCCTGGCCGAGGTCTGCGGCCTGGGCTTCACCTCCGACGCCTATCACATGGCTGCGCCCGACCCAGAAGGAAGCGGCGCCGCACGGGCCATGCAGATGGCCCTGCGCCAATCGGCGCTGCGGGCCGAGGACATCGACTATGTGGCCGCGCACGGCACTGGCACCAAACTCAACGACGCCTCCGAGACCAAGGCGATGAAGCGCGCCCTGGGCGAACACGCCTATGCCCTCCCGGTGGTCTCGATCAAGCCGATGATCGGACACACGATGGGCGCGGCGGGGGCGTTCGGCGTCTTGACCATCGTCCAGGCCATCCGCACGGGGTGGGTGCCGCCAACCATCAACTACGAAACCCCCGACCCGGAATGCGACCTGGACTACGCGCCCAACAGCGCCCGTCAGGTGCATGTCGATGCTGGCATGGCCAATGCCTTTGGCTTCGGCGGCCAGAACGCCTCTCTCATCGTCCGTCGCTTCGAAGCATGACCGGCCCCCAACCTCAGACCGCCCAACTCTTCATCACCTGCCTGGTCGATCACCTCTATCCTGAGATCGCCGAGGCCGTGGTGACGGTATTGGAGCGGGAGGGCGTGACCGTCGAGGTCCCGCCCGACCAGACCTGCTGCGGCCAGCCGGCCTTCAACGGCGGCTTTCTGGCCGAAGCGCGGCAGATGGCGCGGTATTTCCTCGACATCTTCGCCGCCAGCGAGGGGCCGATCGTCTGCCCGTCCGGGTCTTGCGCCAGCATGGTGGCCCACCACTACACGGGGCTGTTTGCCGGCGAACCAGACTATCTGGCCAAAGCCACGGCCGTAGCCGCCCGGCTGCGCGAGTTCAGCCAATTTCTGGTCGAAGACCTGGGCCTGGAGAGCGCCGGCGGGCGGCCCGGTCTTTACACCTACCACCCCACCTGCCACCTGACGCGTGACCTGGGCGTACACGGCTGCGCCGAGACCCTGCTCGACCACATCCCCGGCGCCGAGCGCCTGCCCTTGCCCGAAGCCGACGCCTGTTGCGGCTTTGGCGGCCTGTTCGCGGTCAAGTTGCCGGCCGTCTCGTCGGCGATGCTGCACCGCAAGCTGGAAAACGTGAGTGCGAGTGGGGCCGAGACCTGCGTGCTCTGCGACGCCTCGTGTATGACGCAAATGAACGGCGGGCTGATCGCGGCCGGAAAGCCGCCGATGGTGAGACATCTGGCCGAGGTGCTGGCCGAACGATGAACAGCGGCTTCAACCGGCGGGCCGAGATCGCCCTGGTGAACGATTCGCTGCAACAGGCCCTGCGGCTGACGCGCAGCAAGTTCGTGGATTCGCGCTTGCGCGCCCTGGGCAGCCTGCCACACGGCGAAGCCCTGCGCGACCAGGCTCGCATCATCCGCGCCAACACCCTGGCCCGGCTGGACGAGCATCTGCTGGCATTCGAGGCCAGCGCCCGGGCCAACGGCAGCCAGGTGCACTGGGCGCAAGACGGGGCCGAAGCCTGCGCCATCGTCCGCCAGATCGCCCAAGAGAACGGCGTGCAACGCATCGTCAAGGGCAAGTCGATGCTAAGCGAGGAGATCGAACTCAATCGCGCCCTGGAGGGAGCCGGGTTGACGGTGTTGGAGACCGACCTGGGCGAGTACATCGTGCAGATCAGCCACGACCGCCCCAGCCACATCATCGCCCCCATCATCCACAAAACCAAAGACGAGGTGGCGGCCCTGTTTCACGACCATCTGGGCACCCCAGCCGACGCCGACATCCCCACCCTCACCGCCGCCGCCCGCCGCACCTTGCGCCAGGGCTTCCTCCAGGCCGAGATGGGGATCACCGGCGCCAACTTCGGCCTGGCCGAGACGGGCAGCATCGTGTTGGTGACCAACGAGGGCAACGGCCGTCTGTGCTCGACCGCGCCCTCCATCCACGTCGCCCTCATTGGCACCGAACGGATCGTCCCCACCCTGGCCGACCTGGGGGTGTTGTTGCAGGTGTTGGCGGCCAGCGCCACGGGTCAGTCCCTCAGCGTCTACACCAGCCTGATCACCGGCCCCCGCCGCAGCCGCGACGAAGACGGCCCCGACCAGGTGCATATCGTGTTGGTGGACAACGGCCGCACCGCGGCCCTGGCCGGCGAACTGGCCGAGATCCTCTATTGCATCCGTTGTGGCGCCTGTCTGAATGTGTGCCCGGTGTACCAAAATGTGGGCGGGCACGCCTACGACGCCGTCTATCCCGGCCCGGTCGGCATCGTCGTCAACCCGGCGCTGGATGGGTTGGGGCCGTGGAACGAGTTGCCGCAAGCCTCCAGCCTGTGCGGGGCCTGCACCGAAGCCTGCCCCGTGCGCATCGACGTCCCGCGCATGTTGCTCAAGCTGCGCGCCGATGCCGTGGCCGAGGGCTACGCGCCTGCCTGGCTGCGGGCCGGCATCCGTCTGTACGCCTGGGCCGCCACCCATCCCCGGCTCTTTCGCCTGGGCGGGCGTTTTGCCCGGCTCGGCCAGCGACTGGCCCCGCGCGCCGCGTTCGGCTGGACGCGACGTCTGCCCGGCCCCCTCGCCGCCTGGACCGAGACCCGCGCCTTCCCACCGTTGGCCGCCGAGAGTTTCAGCCAGCGGTGGGAGAAGAGGCCCAAGCCATGACCACACCCGCCCGCGCCGCCATCCTCGACCGCATCCGCCAGGGCAAGGAACGCGCCTACCTGCCCTCGCTCACCGGCGCCACGCCCCCACCGCCGGCGCCGCCACCCTTCGACGAGCCACTGACCCAGGTCTTCAGCCGTGCGGCCACGGCCGTGCAGGCCCAGGTGCACCGCGTCCGCGGCGAGGCCGAGGCCGTGGCGCTGCTGGCGTCTGAGTTCAGGGCCAGGGGCTGCCGGCAGGTGTTGGGCTGGGCGGCCGGCCAGTTGCAGTTGCCGGGATTGGCCGCGGCCCTGCGTGCGGCCGAGGTCGAACTCATCCCCAGCCGCTTGCCTGGTCTCCGCCGCCTGGCCGACCTAGAGCAATTGGACCCGATCCCTGCCGGTCTGACGGCGGCGGCGGCCGGGCTCGCCCGCACCGGCAGCCTGGTGATGTTCGCCGACCGCGACCACGGACGGCTGGCGTCGCTGCTCCCGCCCGTCCATTTCGCCCTCTTGCGCGCCGAGCAGATCTATCCCGACATCGCCGACTGGTTGGCCGCCGACGCCACCGCCCGCCAGATCGCCGCCAGCAGCAACACCCTCATCATCACCGGCCCCAGCCGCACCGGCGACATCGCCCAGACGCTGACACTGGGGGCGCACGGCCCGCGCGAGTTGCACATCGTGCTCGTGGGCAGGCCGGTTTGACCGGGCCGGACGAACGGCTATAATCGCGCTGTTTCTAGTTTTCGTCTGGAAGGTGAGGTGCAATGTCCGATTCAGCAAACGGCGTGGTTCAGATTCCTGCACCTCGGTCTTGGCGATTGATAGCGGAGAAAACACCCCATTGATAGTGGAGGAGGCACCCCCAGGTGCGGCTTGAGCACATAAGACCCGCACGTGGGCGTGCTCGACTCCGCAGAAACCCGCAGGCGGCACGGACTGACAAGTGAGATATGCCCAGAAAACGAGGAATAAAACATGGCAATGTGCTGTTATGATGAAAAAGTAGATATTCTGTACGTTTCCTTCGCAGAGGGCGAGAAGGCGACTGCCGCCGTGGAATTGAACGACAATATCTTGCTTCGCTTCAACCGCGCCGAGAAGCGTGCGATTGGCCTGACACTGATGGATTTCTCTGTCCTCATCCAACTCACGCAGCTTGGCCCGCGCCATTTTCGGCTGAGTGGTTTGCAGGATCTCGAACCTGACTGGCAGGAGTTGGTCATCGCCATGATCACGCGACCACCGGTCAGCGATATCCTAAAGGTCTCCAGTTTTGTTTCATCGCCGCTCGAAATCGTGCCAATCACCTCTGTCGCCAAACCGCCGCTCCTGATGGCAGCCTGAGTCATGCTCGCCAAAGTGCTTTCCTGCGCCGTAGTCGGTCTCGATGGCCGCTTGATCGAGGTGGAACTCGACAAGATCGGGGGCGTGGCGAATTTCCTCATGGTGGGGCTGCCCGACGCGGCCGTGCAGGAATCGCGAGTACGGGTGCGTTCGGCCATCCGCAACAGCGGCCTGCGCTTCCCCATGGGCACCTACACCGTCAACCTGGCCCCGGCCGACCTGCCCAAGCGCGGCCCGGCCTTCGACCTGCCCATCGCCGTCGGCGTGCTGGCCGCCACCGAACAGGCGCCGCTGGACGCACTCGAGGGCGCGATCTTCGTTGGCGAACTGGCGCTGGATGGCAGTCTGCGCCACGTCAACGGCGTCTTGCCCGTGGCCGACTTTGCCCGCCGCAACGGTTTTCGCCGCGTCTACGTGCCCGAGTGCGATGCCGCCGAGGCGGCGCTGATCGACGGCCCCGAAGTCATCCCCGTCGATCATCTCACCCACCTGATCAACCACCTGGCGGGCGTCGTCCCCATCCCGCCACAGCCACACCCGCCTGTGACCGAGCCGAGCGGAAGCGGCCAGGCCGTCGATCTGGCCGATGTCAAGGGGCAGGAGCATGTCAAACGGGCGCTGGAAGTGGCAGCGGCCGGGGGGCACAACATGGTCATGGTGGGGCCGCCCGGTTCGGGCAAGACGCTGTTGGCCCGCTGTCTGCCCGCCATCTTGCCACGGCTGACCGACGACGAAGCCC
Source organism: Caldilineales bacterium (assembly GCA_019695115.1). Lineage (GTDB taxonomy): Bacteria > Chloroflexota > Anaerolineae > J102 > J102 > SSF26. The sequence continues at coordinate 31,146 of JAIBAP010000001.1, forward strand.
TGGAGGTCACGCGCATCTACTCGGTGGCTGACCAACTGCCCGCCGAAAGCCCGCTGATGCGCGCCCGGCCTTTTCGCTCGCCTCACCACACCATCTCCTATGCCGGGCTGATCGGCGGCGGCCGCGTCCCCCGCCCCGGCGAGATCAGTCTGGCCCATCGCGGCGTCCTCTTCCTGGACGAACTGCCCGAATTCGGCAACCACATGCTGGAAATGCTGCGACAGCCGCTGGAAGATAAGCAGATCACCCTCTCACGGGCGGCCACCGCCGTCACCTTTCCCACCAACTTCATGCTGGTGGGCAGCATGAACCCCTGCCCGTGCGGCTATTTTGGCGACCCGGTGCGCGCCTGCACCTGCGCCAGCGCCGCCGTCCAGAACTATCAGAAGCGGATCTCCGGCCCCCTGCTCGACCGCATCGACATCCATGTGCAGGTGCCGCGTGTGGATTTTGACAAGCTGACCGACGACACGCGCGGCGAAGCCTCCAGCACGGTGCGCGAACGAGTGCAGGCGGCCCGCGCCCGCCAGGAAAGGCGGCTGCAGAACACGCCCGCGCGCTGCAACGCCGACATGGGGCCGACCGAGGTGCGGGAGTTCTGCCAGCTGGACGAGACCGGGCACAGTCTCATCGGCGCCGCCATGCGCCAGCTCAACCTCAGCGCCCGCGCCTATCATCGCGTCCTCAAGCTGGCGCGCACTATCGCCGACCTGGCCGACAGCGACGCCATCCGCCCGGCGCACATCGCCGAAGCGATCCAATATCGCCCGCGGCAGCGGAGCAGCTAGGGCCAGGTCACTTTGTCTCCCTGTCCGGCTGAAGGGACGGTTTGACGCCCGGCGGGGCGGCGGCATATAATCTGGCTATCCCTTTCGCTTGGAGCCAGACCATGATCGAAGTCGTCATTGACAGCGTTCGTATCAGCCTGATGTCGCAGCACCGCGTGGTCGTTTTGCGCGAGAAAGGCGGCCAGCGCTATTTGCCGATCTGGATTGGCGCGCCCGAAGCCGATGCCATCACCTTGCGTTTACAGGGCGTGCAGGTCGACCGGCCGCTGACGCATGACCTGCTGGCGCGCACGATCCGCACCCTGGGCGGCGAGATGCAGCACGTCGTCGTCAATGACCTGCGCTCGGACGTGTTCTATGCCCAGATCGTGGTGGAGTACAACGAGCGCGAGATGCACATCGACTCCCGGCCCAGCGATGCCATCGCTCTGGCAGTGCGGGCGGAAGTGCCGCTGTTCGTCAGCGACAAGGTGATGAAGGAGGCCGGGCGCTATCCTGACGAGGACGTGGCCCCCAGCCTGGTGGAGGGCGCGCAAGCGCCGGAGCCGGAAGTGACGAGCGAAGACCTGAGCGCCTTCGCCGACTTCATCGAAGAACTGAACCTGGACGATTTCGGCGGCAAACGCTAACCCCGGCGCGGCCGCCAGCCCACCTGCGACGCCTGCTTGCCAGGCGTCGCTTTGTCTCTGCCCCATGAGCACCCCGCCCGATAAAACCATCCCCAGCAACATCCAGGCCGAAGAAGCCCTGCTCGGCAGCCTGATGATCGATTCGGATGCGGTCATCCAGGTGGCGACGATTGTGGCGGCCGAGGATTTCTACGTGCAGCGGCACGGCTGGATCTACGAGGCCATCCGCAAGCTGCACGACGAGCGCCAGCCGATCGACTTCCTGACGGTGGTGGATGAACTGGAGCGGCGGGGGCAGTTGGCCGATGTAGGCGGGGCCGCGGCCATCAGTTCGCTGATCAATGCCGTGCCCTCGGCCGTCCATGCCGTCAGCTACGCCGAGATCGTGCAACGCACCTCGACCCTGCGCCAACTGATCACGGCGGCCGGCCAGATCGTGCGCATGGCCTATGAGGACACGCAGGATGTTCAGCAGGTGGTGGATCAGTCGGAACAGCTGATCTTCAGCATCTCCGAGCGGCGGCTGCACCGCGACCTGGAGCCGGTGCGCAGCATCATGCGCGAGGTGATGAGCGAACTGGACGAGCTTCACCGCCGCAAGGGCGAGGTGTTGGGCGTCCCAACCGGCTTCAAGGCCCTGGACAAGCTGCTGGGCGGGATGCAGGAGTCGGATCTGATCATCGTCGCCGCCCGGCCGGGCATGGGCAAGACCAGTCTGGCGCTGACGATGGCGTTGAATGCCTCCAAGCGCCACGGCGTCCGCGTGGGCATCTTCAGCCTGGAGATGAGCTCCGAGCAGTTGGTGCAGCGCCTGCTCTCGCAAGAGACGCGCATCGATTCGCAGCGGCTGCGGCTGGGCCAGATCCAGGACAACGAGTGGGAGCGCATCGCCCTGGCCTCGGGTGTGCTCTCAGAGTGCCCGATCTTCATCGACGACAGCGCCGCCCTGACCCCGTTCGAGCTGCGCACCAAAGCCCGGCGGCTGGATGCGGAGTACGGCGTCGATCTGTTGATCATCGACTACATGCAACTGATGTACTCTGGTACGCGCTCCGAAAACCGCGTCCAGGAGATCAGCTTCATCTCGCGTTCGCTCAAGCAGCTGGCCCGCGAGCTGGAGGTGCCGGTGATCGCCATTTCGCAGCTCAGCCGCCAGGTGGAGTCGCGGGCCGACAAGAAGCCGCAACTGAGCGACCTGCGCGAGAGCGGCTCGATCGAACAGGACGCCGATGTGGTTATGTTCGTCTTTCGCGAGGATCAATATAAAGAAGAGAGCGAGCGCAAGAACATCGCCGAGATCATCATCGCCAAACACCGCCACGGCCCCACCGGCAATGTCGATTTGTACTTCAACAAGGAATTCACCCATTTCGACGAGCTGGCGATGGTGAGGGAGGATATTCGGATCGAGTAGGAAGGTCGCAAGTGGCAAGTGGCAAGTGGCAAGTGGCAAGTGGCAAGTGGCAAGTGGCAAGTGGCAAGTGGCAAGTGGCAAGTGGCAGGTGGCAAGTGGCAAGTGGCAAGTGGCAAGTGGCAAGTGGCAGGTGGCAAGTGGCAAGTGGCAAGTGGCAGGTCGCAAGTGGCAGGTCGCAAGTGGCAGGTCGCAAGTGGCAGGTCGCAAGTGGCAGGTCGCAAGTGGCAGGTCGCAAGTGGCAGGTCGCAAGTGACAAGTGGCAATTTAGTAACCAATTACCAATAACCAGTTACCGACGCCAACTCCGCAATTCGCATTTCGCAATCCGCAATCCACAGTCCGCACTCCCATGCCCCCCACCCTCCGCGGCTTCCCCGGCTTTGTCGCCGGCAAAACCCGCTTCACCGCCCTCCCCAACGACTTCTTTGGCGAGTTACTGCCCCTGGTCGATGACCTGGACGAGCTGAAGGCCATCCTCTATGTCTTCTGGCGGCTGGGGCAGGGCGAGGGCGACACCCGCTACCTGCGGCTGGACGACGCCCTGGCCGACCTGCTCTTTTTGGAAGGGCTTTCGGGCCAGGCCGAGGGCCGGGAGCAGACGGCGCGGCGGGCATTCGTGCGGGCGGCGCAGCGCGGCGTCCTGGTCGAAATCGAGGTCAAGGCCGGGCAACGCCGCGAAACCTGGTATTTCCTCAACTCGCAGAAAGGCCGCGAGGCGGTGGCGCGTTTGCGGCGGGGCGACTTCAGCGGCCTGGTGCACGACATCGACGATGTGGTGGTGGGGCTGGAGAAAGAGCGCCCCAACATCTTCCTCCTCTACGAACAAAACATCGGCGTCATCACCCCCCTGTTGGCCGACCAACTGCGCCAGGCCGAGCGCACCTACCCCGAAGCCTGGCTGCGCGACGCCTTCAGCATCGCCGTCACACAGAACAAACGCGCCTGGGCCTACATCTACCGCATCCTCCAGAACTGGGCCGAACATGGCAAAGACACCCCCTCGCAAACTGGCCGATCTCTTGCCGCAGGCGATCACGAATCTGCCGGCGACGACCGCGACTTCGAGTTTGATTATGTCGAGTAGTCTCGGCGACCCGAACTGCCCGATCTGCGGCGGCCGAGGCTTCTACAGCCGCGATGTGCCGGTCGGCCACCCCGATTTCGGCAAGGCGCTGACCTGCACCTGCGCCGCGCCCGCCCTGCGCCAGGCGCGCAAGCGGCAGATGAACGCCCTCGGCTCGGCGGAAATGCTGTCGGAGATGACCTTCACCGCCTTCCGGCCCGACGGCGTCGCCCTGCCCGCCGAGCGTCAGCGCACCCTGCGCGCCGCCTACGACGCCGCCCATGCCTTCGCCCATCATCCGCACGGCTGGCTGCTGCTCTCCGGCGGCTTCGGCGTGGGCAAGACGCACCTGGCCGCGGCCATCGCCAACCAGGTGACCGGGCGCGGGGACGAAGCCCTGTTCGTCCTCGTCCCCGACCTGCTCGACCACCTGCGCGCCAGTTTCTCGCCCAGCAGCGAGGAATCGTACGACGATCTCTTCGAGCGCCTGAAGAACACCCCCCTCCTCATCCTCGACGACCTGGGGGCCGAAAGCCCCACCGCCTGGGCGCAGGAGAAGCTCTTCCAGCTTTTCAACCACCGCTATCTGCGCCGCCTGCCTACCGTCATCACCACCAACCGCCCGATCGAGGCCATCGAGCCGCGGCTGCGCTCGCGGCTGATGGACATGGATCTGGTTGTACACATGCGGATTCTGGCAGCCGACTACCGCGGCGGCGGCTACGTCGACCATCTCATCGAGTTGAGCGACCTCGATCTCCACGCCGACCAGACCTTCGAGAGCTTCCACATCCCTGGCAGCGGGCGCGAGGAGGTGCGGCAGGCGTTGCTGGTGGCCCGCAACACGGCCCAGGACTACGCACAGCGGCCCGATGGCTGGATTGTCTTCGTGGGCAAAGCGGGCGTGGGCAAGACGCACCTGGCCGCGGCCATCGCCAACTTCGTCCGCCAGAACCAACCCCAGCTCCTCTTCGTCTCCATCCCCCGGCTGCTCGACCACCTGCGCGCGGCCTTCTCGCCCACCAGCAGCCTGCCCTACGATGTCCGTTTCGAGCAGATCAAACAGGCGCCGCTGCTGGTGCTCGATGACCTGCGCGCCCAGGCCGGCTCGGTTTGGGCCGAGGAGAAGCTCTTCCAGCTGGTCGATTACCGCTATCTCACCCGCCGCCCGACCGTCTTCACCATCAGCGCCGCCGACCGCGATCTGAAGGAACTGGCGACAGCCGCCCCGCGCATCGCCGCGCGCCTGGCCGATGGCAACCTCTGCAAACTCTGCTTCCTGCGCGAATCCGGCCGCCCGCGCAACCGCCAGCGCGAATTGAATGAATGACCTTCGCTTGCAGCCAAAAAGATCACGCATGACACCCATGGACGAATGTCACCAATGAGACCGCGTCCTGGTCCTCACGCCTCACGCCTCACGTTTCACGCCTCACGTTTCACGCCTCACGCCTCACGCCTCACGTTTCACGCCTCACGTTTCACGGAACACGGAACACGCAACCCGGAACCTGCCTCACCCATACACCCTCCTCCCCATAATAAACGTCTCCAACTGCCCGATCATGAACTCTTGCTCGGAGATGATGGCCTTGACCACATCGCCGATCGAGATCAGACCCAGCAGCCGGTCATTCTGCATCACCGGCAGGTGCCGCAGCCGGTGCTCGGTCATCAGGGCCATGCAATCCTCCACCGTTTGATCGGGATGGACGGTCAACACGCGTTTGGTCATGATCTCGCGCACCGCCGTCCCCGCCGCCGTGCGTCCCTCCAGCTCCACCTTGCGGGCGTAATCGCGCTCCGAGAGAATCCCGACCATGGCATTGCCGGCCATGACCACGATGGCGCCGATGTTGCGGTCGCTCATCAGCTCCAGCGCCTCCTGCACCGTGGCGTTGGGTGAGATCGACCAGACCGCATTGCCTTTGACCTTGAGTAAATCGCGAACTGTCTTCATTGCAGCCTCCTGGAGCTGTTGAAATCGGACATGAGTGGGGAGAGAGCGATTTGTTCCTTGATTGTACCAGATTTGTAGGTCATCCACAAACGGCGTCAGGGCCGAAGAGTCCTCTTGCAGGGCCGGAGTACACCCGCCAACCCCCTCTTACTGCCTTCATTCGCACATCGGCGTGCTCGCCCCGCGGATGACTGGCGCCTCGTTCGCACGTCTCCTCACCTTGTTCAAGCCTCACCTTTCACGCCTCACGTTTCACCCCTCACGTTTCACGCCTTACGCCTCACGCCTCACGTTTCACGCCTCACGTTTCACGCTTCACGGAACACGCAACACGCAACACGCAACCCTCATCCCATGCCCCCGCACCTCCGCGACGTCATCGACTCCGACCTCCCCATCTTCTTCGAGCAGCAGAATGATGAGGAAGCCAACCGTATGGCCGCCTTCCCGGCCCGCGCCCGCGACGCCTTCTTCGCCCACTGGCAGAAGATCCTGGCCGATGCCTCCGGGCACCAACAGACCATTGTCTACGCCGGGCAGGTGGCGGGCTATATCGTTGGCTTCGACCGCGGGCGCGAGCGCGAGGTTGGCTACTGGCTGGGGCGGGCGTTCTGGGGCAAGGGCATTGCCAGCGCCGCCCTGGCGGCCTTCTTGGACATCGAAACGACCCGCCCCCTCACCGCCTTTGCCGCCGCCCACAACCTCGGTTCGATCCGCGTCCTGGAGAAAAACGGGTTCAGAAGGGTCGGCGCCTTCTTGGACATCGAGACCCTCGACGCCCAGCCGGTCGAAGGCGTCATTTTCCGGCTTGAATAGACGGAACTCTTTTGCGAAGCGAAACGTCATCGATGTTTGTAAGGGCGAACACGCCGGCGCGCCATCTGGGTGCGCCCCCAAGCCTTGCGGCCGCCGACCTCGACCCTACGCCCAACCCACGCGCCTTTGTAGGCAGTTCGCTTAGCTGGCGTCCAGCAATCGTTCCCCGACTATCAGATAATGACGACAAACCACCGGCAGCCGTTTGCTGCCACCGGCCAGGCGACGCTCACACAGCGCCGCCATTCTGCCATTCCCATTGCCACCGGCGGAGACAAAGTAATGAAAGTTCAACCTCGTCTGCTCCTTCCCTCCCTCCTCATCTTCATCGTCCTCATCGCTGCCTGCGGGCCGCGCCCCACGCCCACCCCGCCCCCCGCCACCCCGACGGCGGTTGTGGAGGAGCTGACGCCCGAGCCCACCGCCACCACCGGCCCCACCCCCACCCCCCCGCCCACCGCCCCGCAAATCATCGACACCGAACCGGCGCGCGGGGCCGAACTGGCGCCCGACCAGCCGCTGGCGATCACCTTCGACCGGCCGCTGGACGAAAATAGCGTCCAACTGGCCTTCGAGCCGGCGCTGGCCGGCGAGACCACCGTGCAGGGAGCCAAAGTCCTCTTCCAGCCGGCCCAATTCAGCTACGGCCAGCGCTTCACGCTGCAACTACAGGCCAGCGCCAACGGCTACGACACCGGCCCCCTGCGCCTGCCCGTGCAGATGCAGGGCTATTTGCAGGTGGCCAACACCACCCCTGCCGACGCCAACGAGAACGTCGGCGCCGCCGCCCCGCTCACCATCGCCTTCAACCGCCCGGTCGTCCCCCTCGGCCCGGCCGGCGATGACCCCAGCCTGCCCCAGCCCCTGACCCTCGACCCGCCCGCCGCCGGCAAGGGCGCCTGGCTGAACACCAGCATCTACCAGTTCCAGCCCGACCCACCCCTGCTGGCCGGGACCAGCTACGTCGCCTCGGTGGCGGGCGTGACCGACCTGAGCGGCAGCCCGCTGGAAGCAACCTACACCTTCAGCTTCACCACCGACCTGCCCGTGGTGGTCAGCGTGCTGCCAGAAGGCAACCTGGCCCCACCATCTTCACCCATCACCGTCACCTTCAGCGCCCCCATGGATGCCGCCAGCACCGAGGCGGCGCTGAGTGTGACCGCCAATGGCGAGGAGGTGGCGGGAGCCTCGAGATGGTCGGACGATGGCCGGGTGCTGAGCTTCCGGCCGGATGGTGACCTGCCGTTGGGAGCGCGGGTCGAGGTGGGGGTCAGCACCGATGCCCTGGCCGCCGGCGGGGCCGGGTCTCTGCGCCGCAGCCACAGCCACAACTTCGGCGTCGCCCCCTTCCCGGCCATCATCCGCACCCAACCGAAGGATGGCGACCAGAACGCCTCGCTCGAAGACCCGGTGCAGTTCGTCTTCAACGCCCCCATCCTGCCCGACAGCATCGACATCAGCCTCAGCCCACCGATCAGCGCCACCCAGGTCTATTCGTTCTACAACGAGTACGAGACCACTTTCTACCTCTTCTTCCCGCGCCGCGCCCTTAGCGATTACACCGTCACTCTGGCCGCGGGCGTGAAAGACCCCTACGGCAACGCCATCGCCCAACCGACGACCATCCGCTTCCGCACCGGCGAGCGCCGGCCCGAATTGACATTGGTGACACCGGGCGTCATCGGCGCCTTCGACGCCTACACCGAAACGGCCGTCATCTTCCAGAGCATCAACGTCGCGCAGATCAACGCCGAGCTTTATCGGATGACGCCCGACCAGGTGGCAAACCTCGATCCGCAGGATGACTACGACCGCTGGCGCAACTACCGGCCGGCGGCTAACCAACTCATCCGGCGCTGGACGATCCAACCCGATGGCCCGCGCAACGAACGGGTGATGACCCGCGAGGTGCTGCTCGACCAGAACGGCGAACTGCTCGGCCCCGGCCTCTACTATCTGCGGGCCGAATCGCCGCAGGTGAATTACGGCGAATACGACACCAAACCAAGCGTGATCCTGGTCGTCAGCCACTACAACGTCATCATCAAGCGCGGGCGCGACGACGGCCTGGTGTGGGTGACAGACCTGGCCAGTGGCAAACCGGTCGCCGACCTGCCGGTGACCATCTACCCCTGGGCCGGCCAGCCGGTCTCGGGCCGCACCGATGCCGAGGGCGTGTTCGAGGCCGATCTGCCGGTCTCGGCCGAACCCTGGCGCAGCACCGAAGCCTTTATGGGGCCGGAGGACGACCCCGGTTGGGCCAGCACCACCGCCAGCGCCAGCATCGCCGCCTGGGATTTCAGCATCCCCGGCGAGCTCTACCTGCAACCCTATCGCATCCACCTCTACACCGACCGGCCGCTCTACCGCGCCGGCGACACCATCCACTTCCGCGGGATCATCCGGGCCGACAACGACGCCGTCTACAGCCTGCCGGCGAACTTGACCGTCGATGTCATCCTGCGCAATCCGCGCGGGGATGTCATCCTCGAACAGACTCTGCCCACCGACGCCTTTGGCGCCATCCATAGCGACGCCGCCCTGGCCGCCGAAGCGGAACTGGGCATCTACACCCTGGAACTGAAGGCCGGGGAGAACAACAGCGCCTGGGTTTATGTCATGGTGGCGGCCTTCCGCAAGCCAGAATACACGGTCGAGGCAGCCGCCAGCCCGGCCGAAGTGGTGGCCACCCAGCCGGCCACGGCTACGGTGCAGGCAGCCTACTATTTCGGCGGCGCCGTGAAAAACGCCCCTGTGCGCTGGACGGTCTACAGCGGCTCCTACACCTTCGCCTACGAAGGCGGCTGGTCGTTCAGCGACTACCAGCCCAGCGCCGAACCGGGGCCATTCACCCCCACCTTCCGCCAGCCCATCGCCAGCGGCCTGGGCCAGACCGATGATCAGGGCCGCTTCAGCCTGGATGTGCCCACCGATCTGGCCGCCGAACCCGGCCGGACGCCGGGCGGCTCGGAGACGCGCACGATCGAGTTCGCCATCACCGACATCAGCGACCAGGAAGTGGCCGGGAACACCGCCCTGGTCGTCCATGCCGCCGGCGTCTATGCCGGCGTGCGCCCGCAGAGCTATGTCGGGCAGGCCGGCAGCCCGCAGACGGCCGAATTCATCGCCGTAGACGCCCTCAGTCGCCAGCCTCAGCCCGGCCAGACCATCGAGGCTGTCGTCAACCTGGTGACCTGGCGCACCGTGCGCGAGAAAGACAAGGTCGGCGCCACCCGCTTCGTCACCAAAGTCGATGAGCAGAAAGTCAGCGAAGGAACCGTGACCACCGGCGCCGACGGCCAGGCCGCGCTGCGCTGGACGCCCGCCGAACCCGGCCAATACTTGATCCGCGGCGTCATCCGCGACGAATTGGGCAATGCCAGCCGCAGCGCCGCCTTTGTGTGGGTGGCGGGCGACGAGTACGCCTTCTGGCCGGTGCAGAACAACGACCGCATCGAACTGGTGGCCGACAAGAAGCTTTATGAAGTCGGCGAGACGGCCCAGGTGCTGGTTCCCTCGCCCTGGCAGGGTCAGACCACCGCCCTGATCACCATCGAACGGGCGGGCGTGTTCAGCCATGAGGTGCGGACGTTGGCCACCAACTCCGAGACGCTGGCCATCCCCATCCGGCCCGACTATGCGCCCACCGTCTATGTCTCGGTCGTGCTCGTGGCCCCGCCCGTCGGCGGCGAAGCCCCCACCTTCAAACTCGGCTACGCCCAGATCAACGTCGATCCCGAACAACACCTGCTCGACCTCTCGATCAGCGCCTCGCCCAACCCCGCCCGACCGGGCGACGCCGTCACCTATCAGATTCAGGCCACCGACCACGAGGGCAAACCCGTGCGGGCGCAACTCTCGCTGGCTTTGGTCGATAAGGCCCTGCTCGCCCTCCTGCCCGACGCCGCCCCCGGCATCGAGCAGACCTTCTGGGCCACGCGCGGCCTCGGCGTCCAGACCGGCGTCACCCTGGTGGCATCGCTCAACCGGGTGGACGAGGCCCAGCGCAAGGGGGCCAAGGGCGGCGGTGGGGGCGGCGAAGCGGCCATGGCGCAGTTCGATGTACGCAGCGACTTCCGCGACCTGGCCTTCTGGCAGGCCGACGCCGAAACCGGCGATGACGGCAGGCTGGAGGTCACGGTGACGCTGCCCGACAACCTGACCACCTGGCAGATGGCCGCAGTGGCCGCGACTGGCGAGACGCAGGTGGCCGACGAGACGCACGAGCTGCTTGTGACCAAGCCCTTGCTGATCCGGCCGGTGCTGCCGCGCTTCGTCGTCCACAACGACCGCTTCCGCGCCGGCGCCATTGTCCAGAACAACACCGGCGCCGACCAGACCGTGACCCTCACCTTCGCCCTGACCGGCCTCACCGCGCAGGGCGACACAACCTACCGCCTGGAGATCCCCGACGGCGGGCTGGCTCGCGTCGATCTGCCGGTGCAGGTGGATGACATCGACCCCACCAGCCGCCTGGTGATGGACAATGTGACGGTGCAGATGGCGGCGGTCGCTGGCGGCTATACCGACGCCGTGGAGATCGCGCTGCCCGTCCGCCGCTACAGCAGCCCAGAGACGGTGGCCACGGCCGGGATCGTCACGGCCGATGAGCCACGCTACGAGGCCATCACCCTGCCCGACCGCTACGACCCCACCCAGGGCGACCTGACCGTGCGGGTCGAGCCATCCCTGGCCGCCGGCATGACCGCCGGCCTGGACTATCTGGAGCACTATCCCTACGAATGCACCGAACAGACCGTCAGCCGCTTCCTGCCCAACGTCTTCACGGCGCAGGCGCTGGCCGGGTTGGGCCTCGACCGGCCCGAACTCAAAGCCAAGCTGGACGAGCAGATACCACTGGGCCTGCAGCAGTTGTACACCCGCCAGAACCCCGATGGCGGCTGGGGCTGGTTTGCGCGTGAGCAATCCAATCCCTACACCAGCGGCTATGTGCTCTTTGGCCTCACCGCCGCCCAGTCTGGCGGTTACGCGGTGGATGCCGCGGTGATGGCCCGCGGCGCCACCTACCTCAGGCGCCAGCTCAGCGCGCCCGACAAGCTCCAAGGCTACAAGCTCAACCAGCAGGCGTTCTTCGTCTTCGTCCTCGATCGCTATGCCCAGGTCGCGGGGACCGAGCGACCGCTGGCCGAAGCGCAACTGCTGTTCGAGGAGCGAGAACGGCTGGCCCACTATGCCGCCGGCTATCTGGCCCTGACCCTGCACGCCCAGGCCGAGGTGGCCGACACGGCCTCCCAGTCGCAGGCCCTGCTCGATGCCATCACCGGCCAGGCCCTCACCTCGGCCACTGGCGCCCACTGGGAAGAAGCGGCGACCGACTGGTGGACGATGAACACCGACACCCGCTCCACCGCCGTCATCCTCAGCGCCCTCGTCGCCATCCAACCCGACCATCCGCTCGGCCCCAACGTGGTGCGCTGGCTGATGAGCGCCCGCACAGCCGACACCTGGCAAACGACGCACGAGACGGCCTGGGCGCTGATCGCCCTCACCGATTGGATGGTCGCGACCGGCGAGTTGCAGGGTGGCTACAGTTGGGATGCCAGCCTCAACGGCCAGCCCCTGGGCAACGCCGCGGTTGCGCCCGACAACGTGGACGAGGCCGTGATCCTGCATGCGGCCATCGGCGACCCTTCGACAGGCTCAGGGCAGGGCCTGCTGGCCAACCAGATCAACACTTTGCTGATCGAGCGCACCGCCGGCCCCAACCTCTATTACAGCGCCTACCTGCGCACCTTCCTGCCCGTGGCCGACCTGCAACCGCTCAGCCGGGGCCTCAGCATCGCCCGCCGCTACACCCTGAACGGCGACGAAAGCCATACCGAGATCAAGACGGCCAACGTCGGCGATGTCATCGATGTAGAACTGACCTTAGTCGTCCCCACCACCATGCACTATCTGCTGGTCGAGGACCCCATCCCCGCCGGAACCGAACCGGTGGACACCAGCTTCGCCACCACCAGCCAGAGCGCCAGCGGCCCGGAGGTGGAGAAAGGGTCGGAGGGAGGCCAGCAGCCGGGCAGTGAGCCGGTTCCCTACTGGTGGTGGCTGCCCACCAGCTTCCAGTTGAAAGATGACAGGGTGGCCATGTTCGCCACCGAACTGCTCCCTGGCAGCTACACCTTCCGCTACCAGCTGCGCGCCAGCATCGCCGGCGAGTTCAACGTCCTGCCCCCGCGTGGCGAGATGATGTACTTCCCCGAGGTCTTCGGCCACGGCGCCGGCAGTGCATTCACCGTTACGCGACCCTAGTCGCCACCGAGAACACCCCTATGAAGCTCAAACTCCTCCTCACCCTGATCACCTTCCTGATCCTGGCCCCGGCGGGGCTGGCGCAAGGCCCGGAGACGCCGCCAGGCGAAGCCGCCCCACCCGCCCTCCAGCCCGACCTGCCCTTCGCCGCCGACCACATCCTCGTCCGGTTGGCCGAGGCAGGCGCGGCGGCGGCGCTGCCCCAGGGCGCCGAACTCATCTTCGGCGACTGGTACCGCGTTCCCACCGGCGACGCCGCCTCGCCGCAGGAGGCGATGGCGCGGCTGGAGGACGCCGCCGGGGTGGAGGAGGTCGAACTCGATACCATCGTCCGCCTGAGTCCGGGCGAGCGCGTGGGGCTGACCGAAGCCGGGGCGCAGGCCAGCGCGCCCGATCTCACACCCAATGACCCGTATTACAACCTGCAGTGGCACTTTCCGGCCGTGCAGGCGCCCGCAGCCTGGGACCGCAGCAGCGGCCAGGGTGTGGTGGTGGCGGTGATCGACACCGGCGTGGCCAGGGGCAGCGACCTGGAATGCCGGACGCTGGTGGATGAGTTCAACGCCATCACCAACCAGAGCGGCCAGGGCGTGGCCACCGACGACGAAGGCCACGGCACGCATGTGGCCGGGACCATCGCCCAGTGCACCAACAACGGCGCCGGTGTGGCCGGGCTGGCCCACAATGCGACGCTGATGCCGGTCAAGGTGCTGGACAGCGAGGGTTCGGGGCTGATCAGCGACATCGCCCAGGGCGTCGATTGGGCGCGCAGCCACAATGCCCGCGTCATCAACCTCTCGTTGGGGATGGATTGCGGTTCGAGCGGCTGGCCGTCGTGTTCGTCGTCGATCCTGAACTCGGCCCTGGCCGCGGCTGCCGCCGCCGACATCGTCATCGTCGCCGCCGCCGGCAACGCCAACCAGGCGGTGGTCGGCTTTCCGGCCAACCACCCCGATGTCATGGCCGTGAGCGCAGTCGAATACAACCTCAACCGCGCCCCCTACTCCTCCTACGGCTCGGCCCTGAGTGTGGCCGCGCCGGGCGGGAACACGCACATCGACCGCAACAACGATGGCTATGTGGATGGCGTGCTCCAACAGACTTTCGGCGGCCAGGGCTGGGGCTACTATTTCTTCGAGGGCACTTCGATGGCGACGCCGCATGTGACGGGCGCCGTCGCCATGCTGCGCTCGGCCAGGCCCGACGCCACCCGCCAGCAGATCCGCCAGGCCCTGCAAGCCACCGCCCTCGACCGCGGGCCGGCCGGCTTCGACAACGAATATGGCTACGGCGTCATCCAGATCGACGCCGCCCTCAGCTATCTGCTGGGCAACACCGTCACCCCGCCCGGCGATTTCAGCGAACCGGCCAACGAGGCCCAGGTGACAGCGCCGGTGTGGCTGCGGGTGCAAGTGACGAACCCGAACGACATCGCCCATGTGCAGTTCACCAGCAACGGCGCTGGCCCCTGGACGGCCATCTTCGACGATACCCAGGCCCCGTTCGAGGTCTTGTGGCAGATGGCCGGTGTGCCCAACAACCAGCGTTTTCTGATCGGGGCCGAGATTTATGACAAGTCGGGCAATCGCGTCGACCGCGCCCGCTGGATCACGAAGTTGCCCGGCGGCGCCGGCGACACGACCGCCCCCAGCGGTGATTTCACCGCCCCCGCGGCTGGCGCCCAGGTGACGGCGCCGGTCTGGCTGCGGGTGTCGGCGCAGGACAACGCCGGCGGGTCGGGCATGGCCAAGGTGCGGTTCACGACCAACGCCACGGGGCAGTGGCAGTTGATCGCCGAAGACACGACCGCGCCTTTTGAAATCCAATGGAATATGGCGGGCGTGGCCGACAACGCCAGCTTTATGATCGGGGCCGAGCTGATCGACAACGCCGGCAACCGGGCCGACCGTGTGCGCACGATCAGCAAACGGCCCGCTGGCGGCGACACGACGCCCCCCACCGGCGATTTCACCGCCCCGGCCGCCAATGCCCAGGTGACGGCCCCGGTCTGGCTGCGGGTGTCGGCGCAGGACAATGCCGGCGGGTCAGGCGTGGCCAAGGTCCGCTTCACCAGCAACGGCACGGGGCAGTGGCGCCTGCTGGCCGAAGACACCTCGGCGCCGTATGAGTTCCAATGGGATTTGGCCGGTGTGCCGGAGGCGACGCCGTTCCTGATCGGGGCCGAGATCTATGACGCCGCCGGCAACCGGGCCGACCGCGCCCGCTGGATCGTGCGCCGCTCGAACGATACCACGCCCCCCAGCGGCGATTTCAGCGAACCGGCCTCGGGGGCCAGGGTGAACGCGCCGGTGTGGCTGCGAGCGCAGGTCCAGGACAACACCGGCGGCTCTGGCATCGACCGGGTGCTGTTCACCACCAACGCCACTGGCTCGTGGACGATGTTGGCCGCCGATTCGGCTGCGCCCTACGAGTTCCAATGGAACATGGCCGGCGCGCCGGAGAACACGCCTTTCTTGATCGGTCTGCAAATCTACGACCGGGCGGGCAACCGCACTGACCGCGTGCGCTGGATCATCAAGAACGGCGCCTCCTCGACCCTGCAGAACGGGAATTTCGAGCAGGGCCGCAATGTGGGCTGGCAGGAGTATTCGCAGAAGGGCTGGCAATTGGTGGTGAACGACCTGCCCGGCACAACCGCGCCTCACGGCGGCCAATGGGCGGCCTGGCTGGGCGGCGACCACAACGAGGTTTCGTCGCTGTGGCAGAATGTGGCCATCCCGGCCGGGGCCTCGACGCTGCGTTTCTGGTATTGGATCGCCTCCGCCGACGTCTGCGGCTACGACACCGGCGGGGTGATCATCGACACGACCGTCGTCGCCACCTTCGACCTCTGTGACAGCAACGACACCGACGGCTGGGTGCAGCGGACGCTGAACCTGAGCGCCTATGCCGGCCGCACGGTGCGCTTGCAGTTCCGGGTGGAGACGGACGGTTCGTTGAACAGCAATTTCTTCCTCGATGACGTCAGTCTGGGTGCGACGGCGCTGGGCGACGGCCCGGATGCCACCCTCGCCCCGGCGCCAATCTTCGACGAGGCCGAGATCGAAGCGACCCGCGGCGAGGCCCTGACCCCCGGCCAGTCGTCCGCCTCTCGGCCCGCGCCCCAACCTGCTCCCCAGCCTGCCCCCGGCCCCGCCTGGCCGCGGCTGTGGCCGAGTTCGACGGCGCCGAAAGAGTAAGAGGCGCTATTGGCGTTGGCATGAAACAGCCGCCCGGTTTGCCGGGCGGCTGTTCTTGTTAGCGCCAGGGTTCAGCCGCACAACCGGCAGAAACTCAGTAGCTGACGGTGCGCAACCCTGGCACACGCTGAAATTCGGCGGTGTTGCGCGTGAGCAGTGGCAGATCGTGTTGGCGAGCTGAGGCGGCAATCCACAGGTCGTGCGGGCCGATCAGCGTGTTGAGGCGGCGTAACTGTGCATAGAGGTGGGCGTACAATGCCAGTGTGTCCTCATCGGGCCAGATGGTTTTGTGGCGGCTCAGAAAAGCATTCACCTGGGCATAATCATGACTAGCGACGGCGGCGCCGCGCAAGAATTCGGCTTTCACCACCCACACCAGCCGGATCTCGCTGTCGAGAAATGGGGCCAGATCGCGCAATCGCTCAGGCGAGAGAGCGTCGCGCCAACAGCGAATGAGAAAGTTGGTGTCGGCAAGGTAGATCATGGATCAACTCTGTGCCGGCGGTAATTCCGAACTGGCCAGCCACGGGTCCATACCCTCCTCCACATTTTTCCAATCGTTTGCCCAGGCCAGGGTCTCGGCCATGACCTGCGCCTGCGGGTCGGTCAGCGGTGGCAGTTGCTTGAAAGCCTCGATCATGTCGGCCAGGGTGCCGTGCTTGGGCACGACGCGCAACACGACGTTGGAGAATGAATCCTGGGTGCCTGATTTCCAGTCCTTCAGGCGGGTGTAGGCTTCCTCGGTCAGGGTAATCGTTTTCATGCAGGCATGATAGCACGAGTCGTGCGGTCGTGCAAGGGCCATCGCGGAGTCAGCACGCAGTACCCTGCGTCGCCCACGTGCGGCCCATTCGAAGGCGACCATCGCACGTACGCGTGCTCGCTCCGCGGATGTGATGCCCTATCAATCCAGGCCGTAACGCTGGAGTTCTTCCGGCGTCAATGCCAGCGGGTCGCGCTGGATGAGCGGGGCGGAGAGGGTGAGGAGGCGTTCGGGGTCGGTAGGGCGGAGGCGGGGGTCATCATGGACGGAGGTCAAAATGTATTGCCCATCTGGGCTGAAGACGCCCAGCGATTCCCCGCCCAATTGCCAGAGATGCCGATGATCCCGGATATCCCAGACATCGACGCCCGTCTCATCTTTGATAGCTACAAGGCGGTTGTCGAGGCTGAAAACGACTTCGCCGATAGCGCCAGTCACATCAAGCGATGTAATCTGCTGCTCGCTCTTGGTTTCGGCAATGACCACTTTCTGCAGCTTGGCATCGTGCAGGGCGACAAAAGCGCCATCAGGGCTTACGGCTACGACGCGCCCCAATGGACTGGCTGCGAACAACTCGTTGCCGTTGCGGAGATCGAAAAGGCGCTTGACACGCTGATCCTGCGACAAATCCTCCACGATGAGATAGTTGTTATCGACACTGAAATTGCTAAAGAAAGAATCCAAAGGCCCCAGGATTCTTCTACCCGTGGATAGATCGAAAACATGAAGGCGACGATCCTCATCATCATCAACAGCAATCTTGCTGCTATCATCACTAAAGTAGAAATAGTATGAGGAAGTGGGGATTTCTGCAGGAAGAGGAATGTCAGTTCCATCCTGGCTGTCAACGAGTCGGATTTTTCCTTCTTCGGTGATAAAACCGATCAACCTGCCATCCGGGCTGATTTTATACTCCTCAGTCGCGCCATTTAGAGAAAAAAGTTCTTTCGTGCCAGCAAGATCCCATACATGCCCAGTTGAGTCATCTGTAACAATGATAACGAAATCTCCTCTGGGACTGATGATCGGGGAGAATGAATCATCACTGAGCATATCGATATCGAGTTCAGTCGCTTCTCCTGTCGAGATGTTCCATAGACGCGTGACATCATCGATCCCTTTGACTATGATGAAGGGACTGCTCATGTTCCAAGTGTGCTGCGACAGAATCTCGACTACCCCGATCGGAAACAGGCTCTCGCCCGTCTTGGCATCCCATACAGCGGTATAGCCGACGGAATTCCGTGTAAGGATACGGGCACCTTCGTTGAAGAAAATTGCCCTCTCATAGCTGCCGCCATTTCCAAGACTCAAATGGGAACTGGAAATGGTTGTATCCCAAGCGAAGTAAGGACCAATCGTAGAATCACTGGTTACGTGACCAACGACGAAGCGACCATCAGTGCTGAAATCAAAATCACCAGACGGCCTGCCTAGAAGGAATTCATCGCCCGTATCGGTATTCCAGAACTTGTCCCGGTACTGAAGGAGTCGGGAATCAGGACTGAATCCAAGCGCATCGACGTCGGTAATGCCCCGCAGATTCAGAAGGACGCGGCCGGACAACGCATCCTGAATCCATGCCCCGTCTTCACTGGTATGGGTGAGGACTAGCGAGCCATCGCGGTTGAGAATGGCGAAGTCCACCAGTCCTTCGCTATCGAATGGCTTAGGATTTTCATTGCTCGTCAGGTCGTGCAGCCACGCGGTGCCATCCTCGCGCACAATCAGTAGTCGTGTATCTTTCGCATCGAACTGACGATCAATCTCTTGGCTCGCGCCCCTGATTCGCCCCAACGATCTCACCTCCTGCAAGTTGTCCGCCAGCAAAAGCCTTGCTACACCATCGTTCGCGCGGACAAGCAGATACTTGCCGGTCTTGCTAAACCGAACCTTGTCGATGTTGCGCCCTCTCAGTCTCTGCTGCACTTCGCCGGTGTCAGTGCGAAGTATGAGCGCCCGGCCATCGGCGCTGACGACTGCAATCTGGCTGCTATCAGGGCTAATATCGAGTTGTTCGAGGCCAACACCCCCGCCAAACGGGTTCAACGCCCGCCCGCTCTCTGCCTTCACGATGCGATTCAAAGCCTCGCCGTCTGTAACTATCAGCAGATTGCCGGGGATTTTGACATCCTCACCGCTCACGTTTACACCATCTTCAAGTGGTATTTCATCTCCCGTCCCTGCATCCAAGAGATGATAGCGGCCACCTTCATCAAAGTCATCCAGCAGTAACCACTCGCTATTCTGGCTAAATAAACCTGTATAGCTATTGACATCGGAAGTCCACAATTTTTGTTTCGATCGAAGATCCCACAGGGTTGGGCCAAAGTTAACATCAAAAACCATAAGAGATGCGTTGTCAGGGCTGAAAATACCAGGACTTACAACAAGTGCAGCATCTTCCAATTCGTAACGCACATCCCATGTTTCTGTATCCCATATCTTGATGCTTTCATCACCTACACTAGCCAAGAGCGCGCCATCTTCGCTAAAGGAGATGCCTCCCAATTGACCATCCCATGTATCGACAGGCATCGCGATTTCTTGCCCTGGTCGCAAATCCCATACATGGAACGTGCCATTCTGATCAGTTGTTACAAGCAGTTCACCGCTTGGGCTTAGCTCCGCGCTCTGAAGCGGCCCATTTTCGCTGCCCGCAACCAGCCGCCACGGCCACGACTTGGCCATCGCCTGCATCAGCGCGTCGCTGGCCTGGGGATGAATGTAGCCATCTTCGAGGGTCGTCGTCATAGCGCGCCTTGCCAGCAGGATGGCCAGGTCGGGGTCCTCTGGGTATTGGTCGATAGCGATTTTGGCTTGGGCGGCCAGTTCGCCAGCGGTCGAGCGCCGTCTTTGTTTGTCCGCTTCAGCGGCCTTGTCCTTAGCCAACTTGGTTTGGCCCACGGCATCCTCTTTTGCTGCCACCGCTTCCTCTTTTGCTTTCACCGCTTCGGCGGTCTTCACATCGGCTAGGGACTTTGCGCTTCGCCAACGCAAACCCATCAATAGCGCCAACACCAAAAGGGCCGCGCCAATGCCAACAAAAATGCGCAGGCGGTTATTGTTCTTCCGCTCCGCCTCCGCCCGCCTGCGCGCTTCCTCGGCCTTCGCCTCCAGCAAGGCCTCGCGCTCGCGGCGGGCGGCTGCCGCTTGCTGCTCTCGCTGCTCCGCCGCGATGCGGCTGGCGGCCAGGAACAGGTTCTCGCGCCCGCTCAGTTGCGGCGCCGCTCGGGCTAGCCATGCCTCCGCAGTATCCAGCCGCAACCCACCCCACAAGAAATCTTCACTCGCTTTGCTGGCCTCCCATTCCCGCGCCGCCTCCTCCACCTGCAACTGGAAGCGCAAGTCCTCGCGCCCATTCTCGATCCACTCGCGCAGGGTCGGCCAGGCCCGGATCAGGGCCTCGTGCGAGACCTCGGCCGTTTCCCCACCCGTGGCCGGGTCGCGGCCCGTGGTCAGCAGGCGCTCGTCCACCAACGGCTTCAGCAGCGCCTGCACCTCGTCGGGCGTGTGGCCGGCCGGGGTCAGGTCATCCAACAAGGCCCGGCGGCGGCTGTCCAGCGCCCCTTCGCCCGGCTGGATCAGCTTGAGCAACAGGTGGCGCAATTGTTCGCGCTCATCTTCGCCGTATTTTTCATGCAGGATGGCGTCGGCGCGGGCGGCCAGCGCCCCCTCCACCCCGCCCATCGCCTTGTAGGCCGCCCAGGTCATGGCGCCCTCGCCGTCCCGCTGCTCCCACAGCTTCGACAGTGTGTATTCCAGCAGCGGCAGCGCGCCCGGCTTGCCCGCCACCTGCTCGACCAGCTCCTCGGCCAGCCCCGCCTCGAACTCGCCGCCCACTTCCAGGGCCGGGTCGTAGATGGCCGAGCCTAATTCCTCCGGCGTCATGGCGCTGACGATGACATCATGGTCGGCGATCCAGCGCGCCAGTTCGGGGTACTCCGCCACCCGGTGCAGGAAATCGGCCCGCAGGGTGATGATCAGGCAGACAGGCGTCTGCACGGCGGCGACGGCGGCCAGCAGTTGGCGAACGAAGGGGATGCTCTGCCCGGCCTCGTGGGCGGCGCGGGCGTCCTTGTCGGCCGGGGCCAGCGTCACCAGTTCCTCGGCCTGATCCACCACCAGCACCAGCCGGCGGTTGCCGGCCTGGCCCAGCAGCAGGTCGGCGGCCAGTAGCAGCCCCCGCTCATCTTCGGCCAGCAGCCGGCGCATCGACAGCACCGCCTCGGCGCTATCGCCGCCCTTGAGTTGGGCCAGGGCCACGGCCAACGCATCCAGGGGCCGGCCGCCCGGTTTGAAGATGGCGTAGAGCCAGCCCTCGCTGCCCGGCAAAGCGCCGCCTTTCAACTCCGGGAGCAGCCCCGCCCGCACCACGCTGCTCTTGCCGCTGCCCGACGGCCCCATCACGGCCAGGAACGGCCACTGCCGCACCTTGTCCACCAGTTCGGCGGTGAGGGCATCGCGGCCGAAAAAGAGGTCGGCGTCTTTCTCCTCGAAGGTGCGCAGACCGACATAGGGGTTGAAGTCGGCGGCGGGCGCCTCCCGCAGTGCGTCCCACTCGGCCTCGACTTTCTTCAGCTCCTCCTCGACCTGCTTTCTTTCGTGGACAAGCTCGAAGGGCGCATCCACCCCCTTGATGGCAATCTGCCCATCGAGATAGCCCAGCTTATTCAGCAGAAGCTCGCGTTGTTGGCGTAATTCCCGCACTCTTTGGCGCTGTTCGCGGCGCATGGGGGGTGCTCCTGAACGGGGAATGGCAGAGGTCGGAGGGCGGAGGTCAGAGGACGGAGGTCAGAACATCCGTCATGGTGCTTTCCTATCGAGCAGAAACTTCGTCGTTGGTTGTTCGTCTCTGGGAAGCATGTCGCTACCGCAGTCACTTCGGTTCGCGGGAACTATAGGTGATGGTGGGGACAACGACAAATCGGGCGGGAGGACAGGGGACGAATGGGATCGAAGGAATCAGGTGAAATCAGGCATGTAGTCCGCGTTGCACCACTCGGTCGAGTTCCACGACTTCTCCTCGTATGCGCTTTGCGACTTGCAGATAACGATCCGTCACAGTTCGATTCCATCCGCTTGAATAGCCGCGCGCAATGGCTCCGACGCGGTCTCCAAGGCAACAAAATCCACCGCTCGATCAGCGATGACTTCCTCGACCAGGCGCCAGGCGCGCCAGAAATCTCCGCCCTTCATACCCTCCACAGCCATGTCAACATCGGTGGTGTCATCATACCAGGCGCCATGCGCCAATGAGCCAAAGAGCACCACGCGCTGGACATCAAAACGATGCTTCAACTCGCGCACTGCCTCCCGAACGCGCTCTAACAGCAGGGAGCGATCTATCTCCTGCGCTGGTGTGATGGGCGCGGGTAATTGGCGCTGTCGCGCCGCTCTCAGATATCGCTGTCGTTCTTCAAGGCTAAGTGTCAGAGCTGTGCTCATGGCCACCGATTTCGAGTCCATGTCGTGGGAGGAGGCGCCTCCGCCCCCATTCTACGACAAAGTTCGACTGGATGCCAGTTGACCTCACACGACCTCTTTCGCTTTGCGCATACGGGGCTTCCACCCTCAGCCGGGCGGATTCCGGCCCCCGGCGGCCCATGCGATCTCCCAATCAAAACAAAAGCCCGGTCTCTCGACCGGGCGAAACAACAGAACGAAAAGTCTTTGCGGGATCAGGCAGCCAGCGCCATCATCTGCGGGCGGAATTTGTAGCCGTATTGGATCAGACCCTCGTCGCCTTCGACGCTGAGCTTGCGCGTGACCATCTCCACCGGCATACCGATGCGGATGTCCTTCGCTTCGACATCGGTCAGTTGCGCCGTCAGCATCGGGCCTTCGTGCAACTTGATCAGGGCCAGGCTGTAGGGCGACTGGGCGTCGAAACCCTTGGGGGCCTCGAACACGGTGGTGAAGCTGTAGACCTCCCCCTTGCCACTCAGACGGATGGGGTCATAGGCCGGTTTGGCGCATTCGGGGCAGACGTCGCGGGGGGGGAAGACGGTCGAGCCACAGTGATGGCAGAGTTCACCGGTGAGACTGTAGCGTTGTTTTTTGACTCGCCAACTGCGTGCGATAGACATTGGGGATTCTCCTGATTGCAAACCCTAAAGGTTTCGGAAACCTTTAGGGTTTTTAGGGTTTGGAACGTTTTAGGGTTTGGGACGTTCGTAGCGCCTCTGACTCTAGCCCGTTCGGCCTCTCAAAAACCATCAGTCTGGCCACCAGGCCAGCGGTGATAGGCTTTGACAGCACTTGCAAAAGTTCTATTTCACTTTTGCAATGGTATTGTACAGAATATCTTCGCCCATGTCAAATTCCGATCAGCCCGATCCGCGTTCATCCGCGTTTCTCCGCGTACCCTGTCAATCCTGCCCGCGCAGGATGTGGGTGACGATGGTGGCGCCGGAGCCGCCGATGTTTTGAGTCATAGCGATGTGGGCCTGGGCGATCTGGTTGGCGCCGACCTCGCCCCGCAGCTGCTGCACCGCCTCCACCACCTGGTAGACGCCCGTGGCCCCCACCGGATGCCCGCGCGCCTTCAGCCCGCCCATCGTCGTGATCGGCAGCCTCCCCGCCAGCGTGATCGCCCCCGAAGCGCCCAACTCGACCCCCCGCCCGCGCTCGGCAAAGCCGCACGCCTCCAAGGCCAGCACCGACATGATGCTGAAGGCATCGTGCAGCTCGAAGAGATCGATGTCCTCCGGGCGCAGGCCGGCCTGGGTCAGAGCGCGCTGGCTGGAAAGCCAGGCGGCGCTAAGGAAGAGCGGGTCGCTGCGGTCGTGGACGGCCAGGGTGTCGGTGGCCGAAGCCGAGCCGGCGATGTGAACGAGACGCTGGCCCCGCCCGAACTCCCGCGCCCGCTCGGCCGGCATCAGCACCACCGCCGCCGCCCCGTCGCAGATGGGCGAACTGTCGAGCACATTGATCGGCGGGGCCACCAGGGCGGCCTTCTCGTACTTATCCACCGAGATGGGCATGGGGAACATGGCGTTGGGGTTGTTGCGGGCGTTCTGATGGGCGTTGACCGGGAAAGGCGCAAAATCGTGATGCGAAACGCCGTATTCGTGCATATAACGCTGCATCAGCATCGCATTCAGGGCCAGGAAGGTGGCGCCCTCGGCCACTTCATACTCCTGGTCGGCCGCCAGCGCCAGCCCGGCCGTGGTCTCGTCGGGGAGGGTGTCGGTCATCTTCTCCACCCCCGCCACCACCACCGTCTCAACCTGGCCGCTGGCCACGGCCATCATGCCCAGCCGCAGCGCCGCCGCGCCCGAGGCGCAGGCCGCCTCGATCTTGGCCGCCTCGATCCCGCGCAGACCGACGAAATCGGCGATGAGCGTGGCCAGATGCTCTTGCCCGGCCAATTCGCCCGAAAGCATGTTGCCCACAAAGAGGGCGTCGGCCGTCTCGACCCCGGCATCCTGCATGGCTGCCACCACAGCATCATGGCCGAGATGGCGGATGCTCTTGTCCCACAGTTCGCCCACGGGCGTCTGCCCGATGCCAACGATAGCTACTTGTCTCATTTCATCTTCAACTTGCCGCGATAGCGGAGATAGGTGGCGTAGTCGATGACCGTCCGCCGGCGGATGTAGTCTTCGGTGCTGGGGGCCAGCAGGCGGCGGTCGTGGATGCCGTCGGTCACTTCGAACGACATGGCATCGCTGCCGGCGCCGGAGCCAAACGAGACGACCAGGATGCGGTCGCCCGGCTGCGCCACATCTAGCACAGCCGTCAGGCCGACGATGGAGGCCCCAGAATAGGTGTTGCCGATCCGCCCCACCAGCAGGCCGGTCTCCCACTGCTGGCGCTTGAAACCGAGTTGCTGCGCGGCTTTGGTGGGAAACTTGGTGTTGGGCTGGTGCAGGACGACATAGCGATAGTCGGTGGCGGTGCGGCCCATCGCCTGCAAGATCATCTCACCGGCGGTGACGATGTGGTGGAAATAGGCCGGTTCGCCGGTGAAGCGCATCCCGTGCGACGGATACTCGGCCTGGGGCCGCCGCCAGAAGTCGGGCGTGTCGGTGACATAGGAAAGCGAACCCTCGAAACGGGCCAACGACGGCTCGGCCGGGCCGACGATGATGGCGGCGCCGCCGGCGCCAGCGGTATATTCCAGGGCGTCGCCGGGCCGGCCCTGGGCGGTGTCGGCGCCCACGCCCATGGCATAGTCGGCCATGCCCGACCCAACCATGCCGATGGCGGCGACGATGGCCTCGGAGCCGGCCTTGCAGGCAAACTCCCAGTCGGCGGCCTGCACCATGGGCGCCGCGCCCAGGGCCTCAGCGACGATGGTGGAGGTGGGTTTGACGGCGTAGGGGTGGCTTTCGCTGCCAACCCAGATGGCGCGCAGGTCGGTGGGGGCGATGCCAGCGCGGATCAAGGCGTTGCGGGCGGCCTCGATGGCGATGGTGGCGGTGTCTTCGTCCAGGCCAGGGACGGCTTTTTCTTCGATCGGCGGTTCGGCGGTTCCGTCCGTCCACATCTCCGAGACTTCTTTGGCCGGGAGGCGGTAGCGGGGGATGTAGGCGCCATAGCCGGCAATGCCGACGGCGCGGGTGGGTTGGAGGAGGGTGGTCATTTTGCGGGGTGCGTGTTACGTGTTGCGTGTTGCGTGGTGCGTGGGGCGTGATGCGTGATGCGTGGTGCGTGGTGCGTGGTGCGTGGTGCGTGGCGCGTAGTGCGTGGTGCGTTTCTTCTTCGATTATCGGTCATAGCGCGATTTCGACGAAACAACCTGCTTCAGCAGGTTTTTCATGTCAGGCCGTGAATTCATTCACGGCCCTCATTCACGGCACTCTCATTCACAGCACGGAACACGGAACACGCAACACGGAACACCCCTCACGTCAACCTCGAACGCCTGGCATGCAAGGCCATGTGGCCGGCCTGGATGCCCTCGGCGGCCAGGGCGCGCAGGGCGGCCAGATTCTGGGCCAGGCCGGCGGCGGCCAGGATTTGGGAGAGGGTGCGGGCGTCGGGCTGGTCGAGGATCTTGAGGGCGAGGCGGGCGGTGGGGTGCAGCCGGGTCATGCCGCCCACGACGCCGACGGCCAGCGGCAACTCCAGCCGCCCGACCAGGTCTTCGCCCTCCTGCCGCCACTCGCTGAGCGAGCGATAGCGGCCATCACGGGCGGCATAGGCATGGCCGCCGGCCTCGATCGCCCGCCAATCCTGGCCGGTGGCCAGGGCGACGGCGTCGATGCCGTTGAAGATGCCCTTGTTGTGGGTGGCGGCGCGATAGGGGTCGGCCAGGGCGAAGGCGGTGGCGAGTTCGATGCCACGGGCCACCTCGCTACCCTCGAATTCGGGCGTGGCGAAGGCGGTGGCAGGGATGCGGCAGGAGGCCCAGGCCCGGCGCTGGTCGCTGAGATTGCTGAGGATGCGAAGCAGCGCCCGCCCGCCGCTCAGCGACTCGAGGGCGGGGGCCAGCGCCTCGGCGGCGGTGTTGATAGCGTTGGCGCCCATGGCGTCACGGGCGTCGAAGAGCAGGTGGACGATGAGCATCGGCCCGGCGGGGGTGTCGTCCAGGCGGCGAACCTGGAGGTCGCGCGGGCCGCCGCCCAGCCGCTGGATAGTAGGGTGGAGGTCTGCAATTTGGGCCAGCAGATCGGCTTTGTTCCGGAGGATGCGTTCGGCTGCCAGGTCGGGATCAGGTACATCCAACAGCTGCACCTGGCCGATCATCACCGGCTGTGTGCTGCCGGTGCTGAAGCCGCCGCCCGCCCGCGCCAACCTGGCCGCATTGGCCATCGCCGCCACCACCGAGGGTTCTTCGACCACCATCGGCAGCAGCAGCTCGCGGCCATCGATGATGAAATTGGGGGCGATGGCAAAAGGCAGGGCGTAGAGGCCGACGGTGTTCTCGACCAGGGTATCGGCCGCTTCCAGGCTGAGGCCGCCCGCCATCGCTGCCAGATCGTCCTCGCTCAACCCGGCCCAAAGGGCGAGTTGCTCACGGCGGTGGCGAGGCGGCAGTTGGTAGAAACCCTGGAGTCGGCTGCTAGGCATGAAAGGGGAGGGGGATCGAAGCGCAAAAAAGCCCCCACATGGCGGTGGGAGCAAAGATGGTTGGCGCAGGTGGGGGGGGATGCCAGGGGCACTGTAGCACCGGTTGGCTGCCAAAAGCTATCAGGGCTGTGCTCAGGGCGCCTGAGCCAGCCAGTTGCTGAGGGTGAAGGTGATGGGGTCGAAGAGAGAGGGGTGGATGGAGAGGAGGAAGCCGACGAGAAGCAGGGGGATGATCAGCCAGGCCAGATGGGGGGCCTCACGCAAGAGGGCGGCATCGGTCAGGGGCCGGCCGAGTGCGCGCAGGATGCGCACGGCGGTCACGGTCATCAGCAGGAGCGAGAGCATCAGCCACAGGAAAACGCCCGGTTGGCTGGCCTCGGCCAGGCGGATGACGGCCAGCCGCAACGGAAACAGCGCGCCCAGCGGCCAACCCAAGAGAAAGAGACCGCCGGCCACCAGGCCGATGCTGGCCAGCGGCAGGCGCTCGAAGCCGCCGTGGATTTCGCTGAGCGAGGCGTTGGCGCCAAAACGACGGCCAAAGGCCTGCAAACCGCCGGCAACCAGCACCAACACCAGTGGACGCGCCAGCGCAAGCCAGACCTGGGCTTCGTTGCCGAACTCGCCGCTTAGGCTCCAGAGCAAAAAGGCGGCGCCGTAATCCCATAACAGCAGATAGCCCCACCATTGGCCCAGCCGATGGCTGCCCAAGCCCAGCACTGCCGCCCACAGGAGTTGAATGACAGCCAACCACGGCAGCCATAGGGCAGGATCGGCGTATTCGGCCACGGTGGGATAGGCCAGCAAGATGCGGCGCACGAGCGCGTAGGCGGTGATCTGCCAGACGCCGACGAGAAAGGCGGCGGCGAAGGGGGGGGCGTGCTCACCCAGGCCGGTGATCCAGCTGTGCAAAGGCACGGGCGTGAGGAGCACGGCCAGGCCGATGACCAGGCCACGCCAGGCCGCCACCCACAGTTCGTGTTCGCGCACGGCCAGGTCGCTTTGCGCCAAGGCCCAAGCGGCAAAGAGAAAGAAGGGGAAGGCAAGGGTGGGGATAAGAAGGATGCGCAAGGCGGGGCGCGAGAGGCGCGGGCTGGCGCCCTGGGCGGGGAAAGCCATGAGCACAGCAGCCACCAGCAGCCAAAGGGGCGCCCACAGAACAGGTGCGCTGCTCAGGGCGATGGTCAAGGCGGCCAGGATGAGGGGAATGGTGGAGAACAGGACCCGGTCGGCCCCGGTCCAGCCTGCGGCCAACCCAAAGACCCCGCCCCAGCAAGCCAACAAGAAGACCGGGGCGCGCGCCGAGGCATCCAGCAAAAGGTTGAAGCCCAGAAAGACGTTGGGGCGAGTCAGGCTGATGGCCCGGCCCATGACCATCATCTCGCCTGCGGTGGGAAGGCGCCAAAGGAACCACAGCAGCACCGCCATCCCCATGGCGATGACCAGTCCCGGCAGCCCTGGCAGGCGTCGCAGCAGGTGCGCTACCAGTGCCAGCAGTAGTAGCCAGAGCACCACAGCCACAAGCAGGGTCACATATCCTCCGTGTGCGTCCAGAAGCGGGCGCCATCCACGACCATGAGATAGGAAATGGCAAAACCGAGCAGGATCTCCAGCCCGGCCAAAAGCCCCACCGTCCCGACATCGACGCGCAGATGCTGGAGGGCGAAACTGGCCGCCAGCACCCAAATGCCCAGACACAACCCCCAGCGCAAGGGGCGGTCGCCCAGGCCCAGGCCGAGCAGCCCGGTCAGGGCCAGGATGGTGGCGAAGCGGGCGCGTTGCAGGTCGAGGTTGGGGAACGGCAGGGCGGGCCGCACGACATAGACAACCACGATCAGCAAGAGCACCAACGCCAGCCGCTGGAGGGTGGAAGCATTGAGCCGCCAGCGCGGCCGCCACCAGGGGGTGCCCTGCTGACGGCGCTGGATGGTGTCGACCCGGCGAGCAGAAAGGAACCACATCACGCCCACCAGGGCGCCAACGATCCATTGTAACAGACCCCACTCGCGCGGCAGGTTGGCTTCGAGCAGGAGCGCCCCCGCCAGCACGTGCAGCCCGGCAAAGGCCGCCAGCGCCAACCGCCAGTCGCTGAGGACAAGGATGCCAGTCGCCAGGAGGAGGGAGAGGCCCTGGATGGTCGGGGCGGAGAGCGGACGGATGTATTGGAGGAAGTCGTTGAGTTCAGGCATGAGCGGCGAAGAGAACAGGCGGCGGATACGGCACGGCGTGGCGCCTCAGCCTCGCAGGAGCAGCCAGGCCACGAGGACGACCAGGATCACCCAGCCGAACTGGCCGGCGCCATCCACCAAATCGGCGATAAAGCTGAGGACGACGCGCAACAGGTGCGAGACCCTCCCCAGGGCGGCTGCCAGCCAGTCCAGACCGGCCAGAGAAGCAGCAAGCCGCTGCCCCGACCGCCAGGCGCCAAACCAACGATCGCCGGTGCGCAGCAGCAGCCCACCCAGGGCCAGGGACAGGAAAAGCGTCAGCCATTGCAGCACGGTCACAGCGCCGAGAGGGACGGAAATGGGGGCGGAAGCGGGCTGGACCGAGGCGCCAAGCAACGACGCCAGCGCCTGCGGGGCAAGTGCGTACCAGATGACGGCGCCGGCGACCGGAGCCAACGCGACCTGAAGCGCGACCGGGCCGAGATCGGCGGGCGCGGGGGCGGCAGGCGCAGGGGCAGGCCAGCTGAAGAAGGTGGCGATGAACAGGCCCTGGGCCAGGAGCAGGACCAACCAGCCGGGGGCGGCGATCCAGGTCCCCGCCAGGCTGGCCAGCCCCAGGGTGGGGACGAAGCCAGGGGTGAAGGGAAGGCCAAACCACACGGCCGCAGCCAGCCAGAGCGGCCAGTTGCGGCGCGCTGGCCGCTGGCCGGCGCCGGCCAGCGCCCACAGCGAAGCGCCCAGGCCCAGGCTGAGCAAGGCCAGCAATGACACGACGACGTTGTTCGTTTGCGCAAGACCCACCACCAGCAGCGCCCAGGCGCAACGATTGACCAGGAGAAAGACCCGGGCGCGCTGCTCGTCCTGCTCGGCCCAGGCAGCCACGGCGCTGCCCAGCAGGGCCACGGTGCCCAGCGGCGCCCAGGCTTGCGTCGCCAGCAAGGGCAGATCGAACAAGCCAAGCAGATAGAGGGCCGCCAGGGCAGGGACAAGGTGCGCGGCCAGACGCTGGCCGGTCAGGGGCGGCTCCTCGCGGCCTTGTCCGCCGGAAGGGAGAAGCCAGAGGTGGAACGGGTAGGCGGCCAGGGTGATGGCAACGGCCAAAATGACGAGGAATTGCGCCTGCAAGTTGAGCGCCAGGGTGTCGAGCGATGCCTCCAGGCTGCGGCCGCCGTTGAACAGCGGCGCCGAGATCAAAAACAGACTGCCCAACACACCATACGACCAGGCCCGCACCGAAGCCGCCCCCCCCGCCGCCAGCCCGGCCAGTAGCACCAGCCCCACCCACAGCCCCAGCAGCGTCAGCCAGTTGCCGGCCAACAAGACCAGCAATGCCTGCGCCGCCAGGAAAAGCAACCAAACCCGCGCCGAAACGAAACCCGGTCGCCGGCTCCATCCCGGCAGGGCGAGGAAGACAAAGGCCACCAGCAGCACGATCAACCCCGCCAGCCAGGACCCTGGCAGCAGACGGAATTGCAGGCTGGTGGGTAAGCTCAACGGCGGCGACCACAGCCACTGGACGGCCTCGAGGCCGGCCTGGAGGCGCAGCAACAGCCAGGACACCCAGGCCAGACCGGCGATGGCGCACGACGCCCAGGCCAGACGGCGCGGCGGCAAGCGCCGATCGAGAACGATCAAGAGAAGCCCACCGATTGCCAGCAACGCAACCGGGCCAAACGGCGAAGTCCAGAAGAAGGTCACAAGTCAGCGATTTTAGCACGGTTGCGGGCGAAGCTGAAAAGGTGCTGGCGTTCATGCGAGTGCCACCTGCCCGGTGGCGGCATGACGCCCGGCCATGAACTCCCATCCTGCCCCCTCTGGTGGCGCAGCAGCGCGAATCGCGGTATAATGGATTCGGTATTACCAACGCGAACCATGAACCTCATCTCGGCCTTCTTCGTCCGCAATATCATCGTTGTCTATTTCGTCTACGGCCTGGCCTTCTTCGCCCTCAGCCTGGCGCTGCTGCAGGCCGGCCGGAGACGTTCGGACTTCCGCTTTGCCACGGCCATCCTGCCGCTGGCCGGGTTTGGCGCCCTGCACGGCACACACGAATGGATCGAGATGTTTCAGAAGATCGGGTCGTTGACGGCCGGCTTCACCCCCAGCCTGGCGGCCGAGTGGCTGCGCACCACCTTTCTGATCGCCTCTTTCGTCCTGCTTTTGGTCTTCGGCATGTATCTGCTGGCCGCACCTGGGCGCACCTGGCAACAACTGGCCCTGCCGCTCTTCTGCATCCTCAGCCTGTGGGCCGTATCCCTGGTCGTGAGCGCACGGCTGTTGCATGCCGACGCCGCTGCGACGGTGGCGCTGGCCGATGTCCTGGGCCGCTACAGCCTCGGCATCCCCGGCGCTCTGGTGGGTACATGGGCCTTGATGCGGCAACAACGCACCTTTCGCGAACATGGGATGCCGCAGTTTGGTCGCGATCTGGTGTGGGCGGCGACGGCGATGGCGCTGTTCGGCATCGTCGGGCAGGTCTTCGTCCGCCAGACCGCCCTCGTCCCCTCCACCTTCCTCAATAGCGCCGCCTTCTTGCAATGGTTTGGTATCCCGATCCAGCTCTTTCGGGCCATCACCGCCGCGGCCATGACCTGGTTCATCACCCGCGCCCTCAACGCCTTCGAATTGGAGAGCCGGCGACAACTCGACGCCGCCATTGGCGCCAAGGCCCAGGCGCAGGAGATGCAACTGGCCAGCGAACGCCGCGACCGCCAGGAGATCGAACGTCTCTACCGCGAGGTGCAGGGCCGGGAGGACCGCCTGGGGCAGCTCCTGCGACGGATCGTCAGCGCGCAGGAGGCCGAACGGCAGCGCATCGCCCGCGAACTGCACGACGCCACCGGCCAATCGCTCACAGCTATCTCACTCGGTCTCAAAGGCGTGGAAACGAGGGCTTTCAACGAAGCCAGCCCGGTGGTGGCGCAAGTGCATGAATTGGGCGCCATGAGCACGCAAGCCCTGGGCGAACTAAGGCAGATCATCGCCGACCTGCGCCCCTCCCATCTCGACGACCTGGGTCTGGCCCCGACCCTGCGCTGGTACCTGAAGCAATACGAGGCGCGCTGGCGCATCCAGACCCGCCTGGTCGTCGGCGATGAGCAGACACGCCTGCCGGCCGAATACGAGACCGTCCTCTTCCGTATCACCCAAGAGGCGCTGAACAACGTCGCCAAACACGCTCAGGCCCAGAACGTGACCGTGACGTTGGCGCTGAAATCGCCGGAGGCCACGCTCACGGTCGAGGACGATGGCTGCGGCTTCGACCCGGCGGCCGTACAGCCGCGCGACAGTCGCCAGGGCGGATGGGGTTTGCTGGGCATCCGCGAGCGAGCGACGCTGGTGGGCGGCCGTGTCGAAATCCTCTCCCGACCGGGTCAGGGAACCCGGCTGGTCGTTACCCTCCCCATGCCTTTGGAGTCCCAACATGCCGGACAAGAAGATCAAATTGCTGCTGGTGGATGATCACGAAATCGTGCGCGCCGGTTTGCGCATGCTGTTCATGGCCGAGCCGGACTTGAACATCGTTGGCGAAGCGGCCACCGGCGAGGCGGCGCTGGCCGCGGTGCAGGAATTGAAGCCGGACGTGGTGCTGATGGACATTGCCATGCCCGGCATGAGCGGCATCGAGGCCACGCGGCGGATCAAGACCCTCAGCCCCAACACCGCCATCCTGGCCCTGACCATGTACGAAGACGAACCCTATTTCTTCCAGATGCTAGAGGCGGGGGCGTCGGGCTATGTGCCCAAGCGGGCTGCGGCGGATGATCTGGTATCGGCCATTCGCGTGGTGGCGCAGGACAATGTCTTCCTCTACCCCTCACTGGCGCGGCTGCTGGTGGCCGATTATGTCCAGCGGGATAGCGGCGGCCACGCCGAACCCGCCGACCTTCTGACCCCGCGCGAGCGCGAGGTCCTCACCTACATCGCCGAAGGCTACACCAACCGCGAGATCGCCGAGGCGCTGGTGCTGAGCGTGAAGACGGTGGACCGGCACCGCGAGAACATCATGCAGAAGCTGGACTTGCACAGCCGGGTGGCGCTGGTGAAATACGCCATCGAGAAGGGGCTGATCTCTACTGCGTCGAGTTGAGGGGGGCGTGTTCCGTGTTCCGTGTTCCGTGTTCCGTGTTCCGTGTTCTGTGTTCCGTGAAACGTGTTCCGTGGGGCGCGTTGCCTGAGAAGTGGCGGCGGTTTCTCACGTTTCACGCTTCACGAATCACGCAACACGCAACACCACCCGTTCGCACGTAGGCGTGCTCACTCCGCAATTCACGTTTCACGCGCGGCTGCCAGGAATGATGCTGGCAACAAAAAACCCCTGCCGTGGCTGCCCCGGCAGGGGTTTCTTCATCTCGGTGGTGGCGACGGGTGGATTCGAACCGCCGACAGAGCGATTATGAGCCGCTTGCTCTACCGTCTGAGCTACGTCGCCACAGAATTAGGCCCTGGCCTTGCAGCCAGGGCCTTTCAGGTAGCGGGGAGAGGATTCGAACCCCTGACCTTCGGGTTATGAGCCCGACGAGCTACCTCTGCTCCACCCCGCATCGTGAGAGTCATTATACTGATTTTGGGCGGTGTGTCAAAAAACACTGCCGACGAATCATTCTTCAGCCGGCTGTTGCGGCGCAACGATCAGATTCCACCACAGCCGCCAGTTGGGCAGTTCGCGCTGGGGAGCAAGAGAAGGCGAGGGCGACTCATCCTGGGCGGGCGTCGTCGCGGCCGGGGCCGCCAACGTGACTACCTGCCGGTCGCCCGACTGGCCCCAATTCATCTCGTCGCGAGCAAAAGCCTCCACCGCCGGCGCATCATCCGCCTGGGCGATCCATGCCTGCACCTGCTGCTGAAACTGGCGCTGTTGCTCCACCCGGCCCCTCATCTCGACCAACTGCTGCCGGGTGCGCGCCCCGGCCACGATGCGACCACTGTAGATGACGGCAAAGACCAGGCAGGCCAAGATGCCCAACGCCACGACAAGTTGGCTGACAGTGCGCAGTTGGCGTTGCGGCGCCACCGGTGGTCTGATCATGAGCCCGAGTTCAGTCTCGACAAGTAAGAACCCCGCCGGGTGATTCCGGCGGGGTTCGATTCCGAGTGCCGATGGAGGGACTTGAACCCCCATGGGCGCCTGCCCACTGCGTCCTGAACGCAGCGCGTCTGCCAGTTCCGCCACATCGGCTTGTTGCTGACACCCAGCCAACCGATGTCAGCAAGGGCTATTGTAAACCATCAGTCGGGGGTATTGTCAAGCTTGAGGGTGCGGCGTTCAGTGTGCGTGATCTTGCGTGTCTGGGTGTACCAGTCGGCGAAGGTGCGAAAGCGGTCGGCGGGCTGGTTCATCAACCCGATTTCGATGTCCTTGACCGCCGTGGTGACGGCGTAGGTGTAGAGCGGATAGGAGAGCAGGATGCCCGGCAGGTCCTGGGCAAAGAGAGTCTGGAATTCGCCGTACAGCTGGCGGCGCAGATCGCGGTCGCCGGTGATACGGGCCTGCTCCATGAGGATGTCAGCCTGGCGATTCGCCCAGCCGGAGTAGTTCTGGCCATTGGGACTGACCTGGGTCGAGTGCCAGAGCGGGTAGGGGTCGGGATCGCCGACATACTCCCAATTGACAATGGCGGCCGCGAAGTTGCGCGGGGCAAGGATGTCGCGCACCAGGCCCGAGAGGGCAATCGGCTGTGGCACAACCCTGACGCCGATGGCAGCCCAGTCTTCGGCGATGGCGCGGGCGATGAGCCGCGAACGCGAGGAGTCGTCCACGTGTAGGATGAACTCCATGCTGACGCCGTCTTTCTCACGCACGCCGTCGCCGTTGGCGTCGATCCAGCCGGCCTCGTCTAGCAGGGCGCGGGCGCGGGAGGGGTCGTAGGCATAGCTGGGGGTGTCGGGGTTGTAGGCCCAGGTGCCGGGCAGGATGGGGCTATTGGCCAACATGCCGGCGCCGGGAACGATGTCATCGAGCATGCGTTCGCGATCCAGGCCATAGGCCAGGGCCTGACGCACCTTCTGTTCGCTCAAGTAGGGCGCGTTGGGCGAGGTGAGGTTGAAGAGGACGAGGCTGTAGCCGGGGATGGGCGAGGTGAACAGCTGCAGATTGGGCATCGCCTCGGCTTGGGCCAGGAGTTCGGGCAAGACGCGGCTGACGCCGTGGATTTCGCCGCGATCGGCGGCGGCCAGCACGCTTTCGTAATCGGGGAAGAAACGGAAGACGAGGGCTTCCAGCATAGGTTGGTGCGAAAAGGCGGCCGGGACAGGCTCGAGCCGCACATGCTGGCTGTCGACTTCAGTCACGCGGAAGGGGCCGCTGCCGATGGGTTGCGTATTGAGCTGGGCGCGCGTCAATTCGCGCGGGCTGTAGCGCTGCCAGTAGTGTTTGGGCAGGACGCCAAACCAGCGGATGGTGGTGTAGTCGGGGAAGGGAGCGTAGGGTGAGCCGAGTTTGAAGACGACAGTGCGTTCGTCTACCTTCTCGGCGATGACTGTGCGCCAGAGGGTGGCCAGGTCGGGCAGCACCGGCAGGTTGGGGTCCTGCATCAACTGGGCGGTGAAGATGACATCATCCGCCGTCACCCGCAGGCCGTCGTGCCAGCGGGCGTCGGGACGCAGGGTAAAGGTGAAGACATCGCCGGCTGGGCTGGCCTGCCAGCTCTCAGCCAGATCGGGCTGCAGGTTGCCATGCTCGTCGAATTGAAGCAGGCCATCGAAGACGAGCGCACACAGGTCGCGGTCGACCTCGTTGAACTGGCAGATGACCGGGTTGATATATTGGGGGTTTCCCACCACCCCTTCGATGAACACTCCCCCGCGCGCCGGGACTTCCTCGGTGGTATAGGTGTAAGTAGCGTAGCTCAGCAGAGCGCCAACAAGGACAAGGCCCAGGACGGCGATGACTGCCTGCCAGCGTACATGACGGCTCACTTGCGTTGCAACCGCTTAGCTTCTACTCCGGTCGCCTGACCGGAGCAGAAGCAGGCAAACGGAACGATCAACCGGCGACCAGAACCGAGAAGATGGAGATGACGATGAAAACGATGCTGACGCCAATGGTGGCCTGGTAGAGGGTTTTTTCCAGGCCGCGGCGGGTGCGGTAGACGCTGGTATCGCTGCCGAACATGCTGCCGGCGCCGCTGGATTGTGTTTGCAGGACGACGAGCACGACGAGCAGAACGGCGAGGATGATCTGAGCGATGAGAACGAAAGTTGTCACGGGTTGGGAATGCCTCCTGAGAAAGTCGAAAAGCGATTATAGCACCGCCAAACTTGCCCTGACAAAATCCGGCACGATCAGAGCGAAACCGTGCGGGCGTGGTGGGTGGCGACGATGGCATCGACCAGCGGGATCAGGCGCGGGGGGACGGGTTCATCGGTGTTGAGCACCATGATCGCCTCCCCGCGCGGGTTGCGGCGCCCCACGTGCATGAAGGCGATGTTGATGTCGTTCTTGCCCAGCAGCGTGCCGATGGCGCCGATGACGCCGGGCCGGTCGCGGTGCCAGCTGAGCAGGAAGTTTCCGCGGGCCACGAAATCCACCCACATGTCTTCGATGGCGACGATGTACGGCTCCCCGGCCAACACACTGCCCCGCACGCTGGAAGCGACGCCATCGGCGCGCACACTGAGGCTGATCATGTTCTCGTAGCGTTCGTTGTGGTGGTGTTGGCGGCGCTCGGAGATGATGATGCCGCGCTGCTCGGCGATGAGACGGGCGTTGACGATGTTGACGCGTTCGACCACCACTTCGGCCAGCAACCCGCGCAGCGCCGCCGCCTGCAAAATGGAGGCGTCGTATTCGGCGATGGAGCCGAAGATGGCCAGTTCGACCTGCTCGATCTGCATAGGAGCGAACTGGCTGAGAAAACGGCCCAGGGTCTCGACCAGCTGCACGTAGGGTGTCAGCAGTTCGACCTGGCCAGGGGGAATGAGGGGGGCATTGACGGCGTAGCGCGCCGGCCGCCCGGCCAGGACATCGATGACCTGGAGGACGGCGTCGATGGCCACCTGGTCTTGGGCCTCGGCTGTCGAGCCGCCGATGTGCGGGGTGACGATGAGACGGGGATGGCTGCGGAGGCGGGAATCGGGTGGGGGTGGCTCCTGGCAGAAGACATCCAGGGCGGCGCCGGCCACATGGCCGCTATCGAGGGCGGCCAGCAGGTCGGCTTCGTCGATGATATCGCCGCGAGCGGTGTTGATGATGCGAACACCCGCCTTGCACTGCGCCAGGCGTTCGGCATTCAGCAGGCCGCGCGTCTGCTCGGTGAGGGGCAGATGGATGGAGATGAAGTCGCTCTCGGCCAGCAGGCGGTCGAGATTGACCAGCTCGACGCCCAGGTTGTTGGCGTAATCGGCTGAGACGTAGGGGTCGTAGGCCAGGGTGCGCATGTCCAACCCCTGGGCGCGGCGGGCGACATTGCTGGCCACCCGGCCCAGTCCCAGCGTGCCCAGGGTCTTGTCGCGCAGTTCTACGCCCATGAAGTCTTTGCGATTCCATTCCCCGCGGGCCATCGAGTGATGGGCGGCAGGGATGTGGCGGGCCAGAGCCAGGAGCAGGGCCACGGCGTGCTCGGCGGCGGCGACGACGTTGCCGGTGGGGGCGTTGGCAACGATGATGCCGCGCTGGCTGGCCGCCGGCACATCGACGTTGTCGATGCCAACACCGGCGCGGGCAATGACCTTCAGGCGGTCGGCGGCGGCGATGAGGTCGGCCGTGACCTGGGTGCCGCTGCGCACCAGCAGGGCGTCGTACTCGGGGAGGATGGCCCGGAGTTGGTCGGGCTTCAGGTCGGTTTTGACATCGACCTGCAGCCCGGCCCGGGTCAGCATGTCTTGCCCGAGATCAGAGAGGGGGTCGGAGATGAGGACGCGATGGGGCATGGGGGTGGGTGTTCCGTGTTCCGTGTTCCGTGGTGCGTGATGCGGGTTCCGTGTTCCGTGGTGCGTGGTGCGGGTTGCGTGGTGCGTGGTGCGGGTTCTAGGGCTGCGGAGCTGCAGCCAATTGCGCAGCGATTTGTTGCTTTCTACTCGCTACTTACTGATAACTACTGATAACTACACCCTCATGATCGATTACTGACCACTGACCACTGATTACTGACCACTCCCCTACATCACCTCCGGGGCCGACATGCCCATGAGGTCGAGGAGATGGGCCAGGGTGATCTTGAAGGCCTGGACGAGGGTCAGCCGGGCCAGGGTGATGGCGGCGTCGGCAGGGTCGCCGGAGAGGACGCGGCAGGCGTCGTAGAAGGCGGTGAAGGTCTTGGCCAGGTCGAGGGCGTAGTGGGGCAGGTGGTGGGGGGCAAGATGGCGCACGGCCTCGGCGATGGTCTCCGGCAGTTGCAGCATCTTGGCGAGCAGCATCTGCTCGGCGGGGTGAACAAGCAGGGTCAGGTCGGCGCGGCTGAAATCCAGCCCCTGTTCGGCCGCCTTGCGCAGGATGGAGGCGACGCGAGCATGGGCGTATTGCACATAGTAGACGGGGTTTTCGCTGCTCTGGGCCACGGCCAGGTCGAGGTCGAAGTCGATGCGGGCCTCGTTGGAGTGGTTGAGGAGGAGGAAGCGGGCGGCGTCCGGCCCCACCTCGTCCAGCACCTCGCGCATGGTGATGATCTCGCCCTGCCGTTTGGAGATCTTGACCTCGACGCCCCCGCGTTTGAGGGTGACAAGGTCATAGATGACGATGGCGAGGCGGCCGGGGTCGAGGCCGAGCGCCTTCATCATCGCCGGCATGCGGGCGGCCTGGTTCTGGTGGTCGACGGCCCAGACATCGACGACGCGGTCGAAGCTGCGGGTCACGAGCTTGTGGTAGTGGTAGGCAATGTCGCTGGCGTAGTAGCCCGGTTCGCCGTTGGAGCGGATGAAGACCTCGTCGCGCTCGCTCTTGGGCAGGTATTTGCTGGCCAGGAACCAAGTGGCGCCCTCTTTCTCGTAGAGATCGCCCTGCTGCCGGAGGATGTCGCCCACCTGTTGAAAGGTTCCGTCGTCGTAAAGGCTCTGTTCCGAAAACCAGCTGTCGAAGAAGACGGCCATCCGCCCCAGGTCGTCGGCCAACTCGGCCATGACCAGGCTCAGCCCCAGCCGCCGGAAGATGGGGATGGCTTCGGAGTCGGTGAGGGGCAGAAGGCTGTCGCCAAGCTCGGTCTGGATGGCGCCGGCGTAGTCGATCATGTAGGCGCCGGGGTAGCCGTCGGCAGGGATGCTGACATCGAGGCCGAACAGCTGCTGGTAGCGCCGCCAGAGGGTGGCGGCGAAGATATCGACTTGCGCCCCGCGGTCGTTGATGTAGTATTCGCGCTGGACTTCGGCGCCGGCGGCCTCTAGCAGGCGGGCGAGGGTGTCGCCGATGGCGGCATTGCGGGCGCCGCCAAAGTGGAGGGGGCCGGTGGGGTTGGCGCTGACGAATTCGACCTGCACGCGGGCGGGCGCAGCAACAGCAGGCCGGAACCAGCCGGCCCCGAGCGCGGCGATTTCACCGGCCTGCTGGGCCAGCCAGAGCGGGGAGAGGAAGATGTTGACGAAGCCCGGCGCGGCGACCTCGACCCGTTCGATGCAGGGGGACTCCGGCAGCCGGGCGGCGATGGCGGCGGCGATCTGCACGGGCGTGAGCCGGGCTTTCCCCGCCGCGGTCAGGGCATCGTTGACGGGCCGGGCCAGTTGCAGGGCCAGGGCGCAGGAGAAATCGCCCTTGTCCGCCTGTTTGGGCCGGGTGACGGCGATGGCGGGCAAAGGCACGGTCGGCAGGTCGCCCGCGCTCTGTGCGGCAGCGACGGCGCCGGTAATGAGGTCAGCAAGGAGGTCGGGGAGCATGGAGACGGCTGGGTGGGCAGGCTCAGGTGAGTGAGTCCTCGAGGTCGTCGACGCCCGCCGGGGCGCCGAAGAGGGTGGGCTGAAGCTCGGCGGGGAGGGTCTTGGGGCCGGTGTAAGGATGGCCGAGGTGTTGGTAGGCGCGGGGGGTGGCCAGACGGCCGCGCGGGGTGCGCTCGATAAAGCCAAGCTGGAGCAGGTAGGGTTCCACCACATCCATGATCGTGCTGGCTTCTTCGCTGACCGAGGCCGCCACCGTCTCTAGCCCGACCGGGCCGCCGCCGAATTTGACGATCAGGGTTTCGAGCACGGTGCGGTCGAGCGCATCCAGCCCTAGCTCGTCGATGGCGAGGAGGTCGAGGGCGGCGATGGCGACCTGGCCGGTGATGACGCCATCGGCGCGCACCTGGGCGTAGTCGCGCACGCGGCGGAAGAGGCGCAGGGCCACGCGCGGGGTGCCGCGGGCGCGACGGGCGATGGCGTCGATGCCGTCGGGCGTGGCGGTGGTGGCAGTGAGTTCGGCGGCGCGACGGACGATGTGTTGGATGGCGTCGAGTTCGTAGAAATCGAAACGCAGGACGACGCCAAAACGGGCGCGCAGGGGGGCCGTGAGCAGGGCCAGCCGGGTGGTGGCGCCGATGACGGTGAAACGGGGGAGTTTGAGGCGGATCGAGCGGGCGCTGGGGCCTTTGCCGATGACGATGTCGAGGGCGAAGTCCTCCATGGCCGGGTAGAGGATTTCTTCGACAGCGCGGCCCAGACGGTGGATTTCGTCGATGAAAAGGATGTCGCCTTTGCGCAGGTTGGTGAGGATGGCGGCCAGGTCGCCGGCGCGCTCGATGGCGGGGCCGGCCGTCACTTTCAGGCCCACGTCCATCTCGTTGGCCACCACATGGGCGATGGTGGTCTTGCCCAGGCCGGGTGGGCCATAGAGGAGGATGTGGTCGAGGCTCTCCCCGCGCTGTCTGGCGGCCTCGATCAGGATCTCCAGGTTGTGGCGCACATTGTCTTGCCCGCGCAGTTCGTTGAGCCGTTTGATCCGCAGGGCAGCGTCAAGGGTGTCGGCAGGCTGAGCCTGCGGCGTCAGGGGCCGGTCGTCCATCGTGGCGGCATTATAGCGCACGAACGAACGACCGCCTAAAGAACTTGTCGTCTCTCGTAGATGGGAGAATCCAGATGATTGACAAAGTGCATCCGCAGACATAGAATCAGCAGGACGAGTAGGATTCGCTGTCGAATGCGCATGATTCAGACTCCCACAGGTGAGGCCAATGACCGTACACACGATGGAACTAACTCTCAGTGACGTACTCTTTCGCCGGCTCGAACGAGCCGCACGACCTGCCGGCGTCTCCGTCTCTGAGTTCGTTGTGCAGATGCTTAGGCGTGCACTTGGCGAGACAACAGTCGCTGAGCTAGAACAACAAGAGATCACCGCCTACAGGCAGTTGCCCGTTGTTGCAGGCGAGTTCGACGTATGGGAGGACGAACAGGCATGGGGTGAGTCGTGATTTGCAGACAGTACCCAAAAGGAAGATCGGTCGCTTGATTACCACGCTCACTGATGAGACGATGAGAAAGGTTGGCGCAGCAGTCTGTTTTGCGCTTGGCATCGATCTTGGGGCTTTGCTTAACGAGTAGTCTTGGGATTGTGATTAATCGCAGTAGGAGGTGGGGGCCTGCCCACCGCGCCCACTGCCTGCGCGAACGTAAGATAGAGTTGACGCCGGCGGTCAGACGTGGTAAAAAGGCGCGCCGTTCTTTTCGGACCACCGAAGGCATTCCACATCGGGAATCCCGCTAACGATATTGCGGCCATCATACTGTCTTCAAGAAAAAGTTACTGTCATCCTATGTCAAATAGCGCCACTACTACCATCGAACGAGAGCCATTGCTCAACCAACGTGCTGAGTTGATTTCGGACATCCAATTGCTCAAAGAATCGCTCCAGGGCGAGGTCGACGTCGATCTCGACGAAGGCGATCCTGATGTCATCGAACGAGAGAAGAGCGCCGCCCTGCTTTCGACCCTGGAAGCCAGCCTGGCCTCGGTCGAGGATGCCCTGCGCGCCATCGACCGCGGCAGCTATGGCGTCTGTGAACGCTGTGGAAAACCGATCCCGCCCGAACGGCTCGAGGTCAAGCCCGACGCCACCATGTGCGTCAGCTGCCAGACCGAGGTCGAGCGTTTGCAGCGCCGCGGGTTGGTGGCCGCGCAGCGACCGCGTTGGGGTTTGGACGCTGAGCCGGGGCAGCAGGAGGAGGAGTAAGCCATCGCTGTCCACAAGCCAAGAGAGGAGGCGAGCGCCCACAAGGGCTTTCGCCTCCTCTCCCGCTTTCGGCGGCAGGGCAAGAAGGCGGCGCGGGTAAGAGCGGCGGCGGCTGGCAACATCTAGGCAAGTAGCTCAACACCGAAACCCTTGTCGGGTCGTGGAATGCTTCACACCAGCAAGGACTTGAATGGTGTTCGCCCGGATCCCCCATATGATAGTCGGAAGCGCAGACGTCTGCTATAATACAGCGCATCCGCTGTTCCCGACCGGGATCCGCATCCCGCCCTTGGAGATTCTTCGTGAACACGAACTGGTCACGTAACGCTTTTGTTTACCTGTTGATTTTGGTGGCTGCGGCCGCCCTCTTTCTCAGCATCCTGCCCTCCAGCAGCCAGCGGCCAGAGATTAGAGACTTGTCGGCCGTGGTCGAGCTGGTCAAGTCGGGCGAGGTGCGGTCGATCGTCGTCAGCGGCAACGACCTGCGCGTGACGCTCAAAGACGGTTCGATCTTTGCCTCGCGCAAAGATGAAGGAGTCAGCTTGCTGGAGACACTGACGGCCCTGGGAGCCAGCACTGAGCAACTGGATTCCTTCGAATTCATCGCCGAAAACGCCAGTCAGAGCGGCAACTGGTTGGCGCTGGGTGGGAGCTTGCTGCCGCTTCTGTTCGTGGCCGGGTTGTTCTTCTTCCTCATGCGCCAGGCGCAAGGCACGAACAACCAGGCGATGAGCTTTGGCAAGAGTCGCGCCCGCGTGCTCACCGGCGACAAACCGACCATCACCTTTGCCGATGTGGCCGGGTGCGATGAGGCCAAGCAGGAGCTGGCCGAGGTAGTCGAGTTCCTGAAAGAACCGCAGAAATTCGCCTCGTTGGGCGCCCGCATCCCCAAGGGCGTGCTCATGGTCGGGCACCCCGGCACCGGCAAGACACTGATGGCCAAGGCCGTGGCCGGCGAGGCGGGCGTACCCTTCTTCTCCATCTCCGGCTCCGAGTTCGTAGAGATGTTCGTGGGTGTGGGCGCCAGCCGCGTGCGCGATCTCTTCGACCAGGCCAAGCGCAACAGCCCCTGCATCGTGTTTGTGGATGAGATCGACGCTGTGGGCCGGCACCGCGGGGCGGGCTTGGGCGGCAGCCATGACGAGCGCGAGCAAACGCTGAACCAAATCCTGGTCGAGATGGATGGCTTCGACACCGACACCAACGTGATCATCATCGCCGCCACCAACCGCCCGGACATCCTCGACCCCGCCCTGCTGCGCCCCGGCCGTTTCGACCGCCGCGTGGTGCTGGATCGGCCCGATGTGGCCGGCCGGCGGGCCATTCTGGGCATCCACAGCAAGGGCAAACCGCTGGCCAACGATGTCGATCTCGATGTCCTCGCCCGCGCCACCCCCGGTTTCGTCGGCGCCGATATCGAGAACCTGGTCAACGAGGCAGCCATCCTGGCGGCAAGACGCAACAAGCGTTCGATTGGGATGCGTGAGTTCGAGGAAGCGATCGAGCGCGTGGCCCTGGGCGGGCCAGAACGCAAGAGCCGGGTGATGAGCGCAGCGCAGAAGCGGCTGACGGCCTATCACGAGGCTGGCCATGCCGTGGCCGCCCGTTTCCTCGATACCCGCAATCCCATCCAGAAGGTGACGATCATCCCGCGCGGCCAGGCGGCGGGTTATTCGTGGCAGGTGCCCGAAGAAGACCGCACGCTGCAAGCGAAGGAAGACTTCATGGCCCGGATTGCGGTGGCATTGGGCGGTCGCGTGGCCGAAGAAATCGTGATCGGCGATATCTCCAGCGGGGCGAGTTCGGACCTGGAACAGGTGACGCGCATCGCCCGCGGCATGGTCACGCGCTATGGCATGAGCGAGAAGCTGGGGCCGATGGTGTTCGGTCGCAAGGAAGAGATGGTTTTCCTGGGCCGGGAGATCCACGAGCAGCGGGATTACAGCGAGGAAGTGGCCGAGCAGATCGACATCGAGGTGCGCGATCTCGTCGATGAAGGCTATCGCCGCGTGCGTGCGACCCTGGAAGCCCAGCGCGACCTACTCGAAAC
Organism: Caldilineales bacterium; assembly: GCA_019695115.1. Taxonomy (GTDB): domain Bacteria; phylum Chloroflexota; class Anaerolineae; order J102; family J102; genus SSF26. Next base: position 75,354 of record JAIBAP010000001.1, read on the forward strand.
GGTGGCGAAGGCCTTGCTGGAGCGCGAGACCCTGACGCGGGAGGAATTCGAGACGCTGTGCAAGGGTGGAGAATTGCCGCCGCCCACACAACAGCTGCTGCCGCCGCCCCGGCCTGCTGCCAGCGAGGAAGTCAAACCCGCCCCGGCGCGAGAGATCGGCCCCAAGAAGAGCGCCGCCCCCCCTGCCCCTGCCCCTGCCTGAGCGCCGCACCTGCGGCCAGACGAGGGACGAAAGACGATGGACCAAGCGTCTCGTTTGAAGGGAGGAATCGCTTTCGTCTATCGTCTTTCGTCACACCAGAAGTGCAACCCAGGTTTTCGAACTGACCTCGGTTTAGTCGCCAAACTTGATCCCCTGGGCCAGGGGAAGCTGGGTGGACCAATTGATGGTGTTGGTCTGGCGGCGCATGTAGGCTTTCCAGGCGTCGGAGCCGGATTCGCGGCCCCCGCCCGTCTCCTTCTCGCCGCCAAAGGCGCCGCCGATCTCGGCGCCGGAGGTGCCGATGTTGACGTTGGCGATGCCGCAGTCCGAGCCGGTGGCGGCCAGGAAGCGTTCCAACGTGCGCATGCTGTCAGTGAAGATGGCGCTGGATAGCCCCTGGGGGACGCCGTTATGCAGGTCGATGGCCTCGTCCAGGCTCTCGTACGCCAACAAATAGAGGATGGGGGCGAAGGTTTCCTGCTTGACGATTTCTGTCTGGCCGGGCATACGGACGATGGTGGGTTCGACGAAGTTGGGGCCGAGGTCGGGGAGCATGTGGCCGCCGCAGACGACGGCGCCGCCCTGGGCTTTGGCCTTGTCGAGGGCATCGAGCATGTCTTCCACTGCTTTTCCATCCACCAGCGGCCCCATCAGCGTGCCCTCGGCCAGAGGGTCGCCGATGCGCACCTGGCTGTAGGCTCGCACCAGGCGGGCTTCGAGTTCGGCGGCGATGTCTTTGTGGGCGATGATGCGGCGGGTGGAGGTGCAGCGCTGGCCGGCGGTGCCGACGGCGCCGAAGAGGATGGCGCGCGTGGCCATGTCCAGGTCGGCGTCAGCGGCGACGATGATGCCGTTGTTGCCACCGAGTTCGAGGATGGAGCGGCCAAAACGCCCGGCCACGGCCTCGGCCACGCGCTTGCCCACGCCGGTCGAGCCGGTGAAGGAGATGAGGGGCAGGCGGTGGTCGTTGAGCATCTGCTCACCCACATCGCGGCCCGAACCGATGGCCAGGGTGAAGATGCCGCTAAGGCCGTGGTCGGCCATCACCCGGTTGGCGATGTGCTGGACGGCGATGGCAGTGAGAGGGGTGCTGGACGAGGGTTTCCAGACCACAGTGTCGCCGCAAACGGCAGCGAGGGTGCTGTTCCAGGCCCAGACGGCGGTGGGGAAGTTGAAGGAGGTGATGAGACCGAGGACGCCGAGGGGATGCCACTGTTCGTACATCCGGTGTTGGGGGCGCTCGGAGTGCATGCTCAGGCCGTAGAGCTGGCGGGAGAGGCCGACGGCGAAATCGGCGATGTCGATCATCTCCTGGACTTCACCCAGGCCCTCGGCCCGGATCTTGCCCATTTCCAGCGTGACCAGCTCGCCCAGCGGTTCTTTCATCTCGCGCAGGGCGTTGCCCAGGTCGCGCACGACTTCGCCGCGCTTGGGCGCCGGCGCGCTGCGCCAAGTCAGAAAAGCCTGATGCGCGGCGGAAACGACGGTTTCGTAGGTCGCGGGCGTGGCCTGGACGATGCTGGCGATGGCGGCGTTGGTGGTGGGGTTGTAGGAGACGAGTTGTTTGCCCCTGGGGTCGGCGATCCAGCCGTCGGGGCCGGTGCAGGCGCCGGGGTTGGTTTCCTGGAGGCCGAGTTGGGTCAAGAGTGCTTTCATGTCGAGAGTTCCTCTGAGGTAACAAGGTGCGACGCACTTGGGAAGTGCGTCGCACCTGGTGGTGGCGAAGTGCGACGCACTTGGGAAGTGCGTCGCACTGCTGAGTTTATCACAAGCCCTGATAAGCCCCTAGCCTGATTCGTATTCTCAAAGCTATCTGGTTTTTGATGGACACCGCCACGGCATTACACTTTCCGCCCGTCCATGCCACCAACAGCATCGAATCCATCACACCCAACCTTGACTTTGACAGCCATCGCCGATGAAACGCTCTGACTTGATCGAGAAACTGGTCGAGCGAATCGCCCAGGTCGACTGTCCTCACCCCGTCCGCGTCGCCATCGACGGCGTCGATGGCGTGGGCAAGACGAGCCTGGCCGATGAATTGGCCCCGGCAGTGCACAAGCTCGGCCGGCCCGTGATCCGCGCCTCTGGCGATGGCTTTCATCATCCCCGTCATGTGCGCTACAGCCGTGGTCGCGATTCAGCCGAGGGCTACTTTTTGGACTCGTTCGACCATACCGCGCTCATATCCGTCCTGCTGGCGCCGCTCGGGCCCGGCGGCACGCGCCTTTACCGGCGCGCAGTCTTCGACTACCGAAGCGACTCGGAAGTGATGACGCCTTACGAGCAAGCAAGCCCCGACGCCGTCCTGCTCTTCGACGGCATCTTTCTGCACCGCCCGGAAGTGCTCCCATATTGGGATCTCAGCATCTTCCTGGATGCGCCCTTCGAGGTCACGGTGGCGCGCATGGCTGCTCGTGATGGGGGTTCGCCAGACGCGCAGGCGGCCGAGAACCGGCGCTATGTCGAAGGCCAGCAAATCTATCTGCGGACTTGCGAACCAAAGAGGGCAGCGACGATCATGATCGACAACGAACTTCTGGCGTCGCCTGAGATCCTCCGCTGGCAGGCCTTGCAGCAGGACGAACAGTTGCCATGAGCGCCGCCCCTGCGGTTCGACCCTTCGCCCCACATGAATGGTCAATCTACAGAGAACTACGCCTGCGCGCCCTGGCCGATGCACCCGACGCCTTCGGCAGCACGCTGGCCGCCGAGCAGGAGCGGGCGGACGAAGATTGGGCGGGCCGGCTGGCAGCGGCGGACGAGTCGGGCCGGGATTTACCGCTGGTGGCGGAGATGGATGGCGAGCCGGTTGGGCTGGGCTGGGGGCGCATCGAAGCGGACCATCTCGGCGTGGCGCATCTGTACCAGATGTGGGTGGCGCCGGGCAGCCGGAATCTGGGGGTCGGGCGGATGCTGCTCGAAGCGGTCATCGCCTGGGCGAAGGAGAAGAACGCCCGTTATCTCGACCTGGGCGTGACGTATCGGGAGAGTTCGGCGATGCGGCTGTACCGGCGCGCAGGCTTCGAGCCGGCTGGAGACCCCGAACCGCTGCGACCGGGGTCGAAATGGTTGTTCCTACCGATGCGGCTCGACTTGCGAAGCGACACAAGCTAACAGCCATATCATGCAGCTCAAGCCGGCCAAGGATTGACCATTGATCTTCGAGAGTTTATACTTCAGATCAGTCTGGAGGACGCTATGCCCACGATCTCGATGTTCTACGGCATCATCATTCGCATGTACTATGCCCCAGGTGAGCACAATCCCCCCCATTTCCACGCCTATTACAACGATTATACGGCAACGATTGCTCTGGATACGCTAGAGACCCTGGAAGGTGAGCTACCCAGGAAGCAGTTGCGACTCGTTCAGGCTTGGGCGGAGTTGCGCATCGATGAATTATGGGGTGATTGGAAGCTGGCAATGAACGGTGAAACACTTTACAAAATCGCGCCATTGCAATAAAAGGAGTTATTTTTCATGTATACGAGTGTTATCGCTGTTCATGCAACTGATGATCATACGTTGATCTTGACATTCAAGAACAACGAACGTCGCATTTTCGACATTTCACCCTACTTGAATATCGGGCGTTTTCGTGAGCTACAAGATCTCAGGGCTTTCAAGCAAGTCAGTGTTTCGTTCGATACGGTAGAATGGGAGAACGAACTGGATATCGATCCAGAGTTTCTTTATGCCAGAAGCAAGGCAATCGACGACGGAAGCGCCATTTCCGTTTCGCCATTAGACTGAGCAAAAGCGAAGTCCAATGGCGGCACAGTCGCTCATCGATACGATAGCCGATCGGATCGCAGGTGTGGGCGGAGTCAGTGCGGTGGTGTTGGGCGGGTCGAGGGCGCGGGGGACGCACACGCCCGGCTCCGACATCGACCTCGGCATCTACTATCACCCCGACCGCCCGCTCGATTTGCAGGTCCTTGCGCAGCTCGCCACAGAACAAGTAGTGATCGTGCTCCAGCGACCAGTCTTCGGGAGCATCGATGGCTCCGGCCAGGGCTTCGAGCACCTGCCAGGCATCGAGGTCGGCGGCTGGCTCGGCCTGAATAGTAATCCGGTAGCGTTTATCCTTCTCGAGGGCGATTGCTGTTTCAGGATACAAGGCCCGGCCATTGTAAACAGCGGAAAAGTCTGAAGCATGGGTTTGGCTCCGGTAGAAATGACCTGATCGAACCCTATCATACTACAATGCCGTCCACCAGGCAGTGCAACTCCGCGTTTCCCTATCCGCGCCCACAGACGTAAGGCTTTCGTGAACACAGCCTGGGCGGTATTTGAGACCGCGCGGCCATTTGACCACACCCCACCCCGGCATTAGAATGGGACATTATCGCTCCCATCCCTTTCACCCACACTCGGAGGTCAACGTGGACCGCGTAGCACTCTACTTGCAAGATGCCCATCCCATTCGCGAGGGCATGGAACTGGCGCAATACGCCGAGAGCAGGGGCTTCGAGGCCGTCTGGCAGGCCGAATCGCGGCTGGTGCGAGATGCCATCGTGCCCATGGCCGCCTTCGCCGCCGTCACCGAGCGGATCAAGGTGGGGAGCGGGGTGATCAACAACTGGACGCGCAACATCGGCTTGCTGGCGGCCACGTTCCTCACGCTCGACGACCTGGCCCCCAATCGCGTCATCTGCGGCATCGGCGCCTGGTGGGACCCATTGGCCCGCAATGTAGGCATCGAGCGCCGCAAACCCCTGCAGGCCATGCGCGAGACGATCGAGGTGATGCGGCGGCTACTGGCGATGGAGCGCGTGACCTTTCATGGCGAGTTCCATCATGTCGATGGCATCGAGCTGGACGTGGTGCACGGCCGGCGGGAGCCGCGCCATGTGCCCATCTACATTGGCGCCACCGGCGACAAGATGATGGAAATGACCGGTGAGATTGCCGACGGCGCGGTGCTGAACTATTGCGTGCCGCCCGCATACAACGATGAGGCCATGCGACTGCTGGAGGTGGGAGCAAAAAGGGCCGGGCGCAGTGTGGACGACATCGACCGCCCGCAGTTGGTGGTGTGTTCGGTGGACAACGACCGCCAGAAGGCCCTGGACGGCGCCCGCGGCCTGCTGACGCAATACCTGGCCCAGCAGCCGCACATCGCCAAGGCCAGCGGCGTGGGCGAAGATGTGGTGAAACAGATCCAGTCCATCCTGGGCTGGCCGGCCACCAGAGAACAGATCCGCCAGGCCATGCCGTTGGTTCCCGACGACCTGGTGCAGCGGATCACCGCCAGCGGCTCGCCAGACGAGGTGAAAGCCAAGGTGCAGGAGTACATCGACCGCGGCTGCACCTGCCCGATCCTGTATCCACTTGGCGACCCGAAGCTGATGATCGACACTTTTGCCACCAAGTAGGATGCCCGCACACCCCTCGCCCAAATTCTACCTGGGCGCCATCACCATCCTGCAAGACGCCGAGGCCGCCCTGCGGCTGACAGGCGAACCGGCGGCGGCCTACCTGTACGAGCACGCCTACAACACCGCCGACGACGCCATCGACCCCGACCAGCCGGTGGTCAACGCCTACACCCTGCCCAACGGCGTACAACTCATCGTCATCACCGACCGCACCCGCACCCAGACCGTAGTCCTGACCCCCCGCGACCGTCCCACCACTCCAAACCCTCAAGCTTTCTGAAACCTTGAGGGTTTGCCAGCACCCAACCCTTTCCCTTCCCCCGCACCTCTTTCAAGGAGAAAAAGACGACAAATGGCTCTAGATGACATTCTCAACGCCTTCATTGGCGGCGGCATCCCTGCGCAAGGGCAGACGCCTGCCGCCAGCGACCCCCTGGCCGACATCCTACAGGGCATCCTGGGCGGCGGAACCGCGCCAGGCGGCGGTAGGTCCGGCATGGGCAGTGACCCGCTCGGCGGCCTGCTCGAAGGCATCCTGGGCGGCGGCATGGCCTCTGGCGGGTCGCAGGGCGGCATCGGCCTGCTGCCCGGCATGGGCGGCGACCCCAGCATGAACGGCCTCTTGGCGCCGCTGGCCGACGCCCTGGCCCAGAAACTGGGCCTGCCACCCGAAATTGCGATGATGGTGGTCAGCTTCCTGGGCGCCAAACTGCTGAGCGGCGCCGGTGGGGCCGCCGGCAGCGCCTCAGGCGCCAGCAAGGGCAAATCGGCGCGTTCACAAGCAACGCAACCCCAATCGCTCGACCTCGACTCGCTGCTGGAAACGATGGGCAGCGACAAAGGAACGGCGCGAGAACTGGCCGAGCAGACCGGCCTCGACCCGGCCACGGCCGAGCGCACCCTGCAAGAAGCCATCGGCATGATCGGCGGCGCACAAAGGACCCGCAAACCCCAACCCAGCAATCGCCCCAGTGGCGGCGGTCTCGACAACCTGCTGGACACCTGGTAAAAGGAGATCCGAACCATGGCTCAAGCAACCATGTACGGCGATCTGCCGGAACGCGCTGTGATCGAAAAAACCATGCACGGCGTCGTGCAGATCGTCGCCCTTCAGAAGGCGCTCTTCGGTAACATGCAGCCGGCCTGGACTGGCTCCGGCACCATCGTCCACCCCAGCGGCATCGTCTTGACGAACTGCCATGTGGCCAACCCCCGCGCCATGGGCATGCCGGCGCCGGCGGCCAACGCCCTGGCTGTGGCCGTCACTGCGCGCTCAGACGACCCCCCAGCCCTGACGTACCTGGCCGAGGTGGTGACCTTCTCGCCCGAGCTCGACCTGGCCGTGTTGCGCCTGGCGGCCACGCTAGATGGCAAGGCGGTGAGGAACCTCAACCTGCCATACGTCCCCATTGGCGATTCCGACGCCCTGGAGCTGGCCGACACCCTGGCCATTTTCGGCTACCCCGGCATCGGCGGCGAGACCGTCACCTTCACGAGTGGCAGCGTTTCGGGCTTCTCGCGCGAGGAAGGCATCAGCGACCATCGCGCCTGGATCAAGACCGACGCCACCATCGCCGGTGGCAACAGCGGCGGCACCGCCATCGACAAGCAGGGCCAACTCGTCGGCGTCCCCACTCAGGCTGCCGCCGGGGCGGGGGTCACACCGGTGGATGCGCGACCGGTGGTGGACACCAATCGTGATGGCCGCGTCGACCAGCGGGATACACCGATGGCGATTGGCGGCTTCATCAACGGGCTGCGACCGGTCAACCTGGCCAAGCCCCTGCTGGCCAAAGCCGGCGTCGACACCACCGTCCGGCCGTCCGCGCCGGCTTCGCCGCCGTCAGGGGCGACGCAGACTGCGCCGGCCAAACCGGCCCCCGTCAAACCGGTCCCAGCCCAACCGGTCGCCAAAGGCCCGGCCATCACCAACCTGATGTTCAGCCTCAAAGTCACGGAAGATGGCAGGCCGGTGGCCCCGGCGGCCGTCTTACCCAGCGGCGCCAAACAGCTCTTTGCCACCTTTATGTTCAGTGGCATGAAGAACGGCGCCGAATGGACCACCGTGTGGGCCTACGACGGCAAACCGATCGTCAACCAATCGGCGAAGTGGGAAGATGGCGCCAGCGGTCGCAAGGCCCTGGTGCTGGCCAACCAGCGCGGGCTGCCTGATGGCGAATACCACCTGGTGATCACCGTCGACCGGGCGATCGTGGCCGAGGGCCGGGTGACGGCCGGCAAACGCGTGGACGACACCGATTCGGAGATCTCAGGCTCGGTGGTGGATGCCGGCAGCGGGCAGGGCATCGCCGGCGCTCTGGTCATCGCCCTCAAACCCGGCGTCAAGGTGCAGGACTTCATCCGGGCGCAGGACAAAACCATGGCCTTCACCTCGGCCCGCACCGCTCAGGATGGCAGCTTCACCTTCCCGCAGCAACTGCCCAAGGGCCAGGCGTATGGCCTGGTAGTGGTGGCGCGCGGCTACCAGGATATGGCCATCGAATCGGCCTTGCGCGTGAGCGCCAGCGCGCCAGAACGGGCGCAGATCAACCCGATCCCGATGCAACGCGGCTGAGCGGAACGCCTGCAACCCGATCTGAAAGCAGTTCAACGCAGAGTTGCCAACTTTTGGAGAGTTGGCAACTCTGCTGGGTTTCGCTCGAATGCTACTTGATCAGCAACCCGGTGATGTAGAGGAGTAACATCCCGCTGGTCACACCGCCGAAGATGGTGAGGGGCATGGGGCGTTTGACGGCATCGCGCTGGATGATCTTGGCGATCTCGTAGACGACCTCAAAGATGGCGCCGGCGCCGATGGCCAGGAAGAGCACGGCCAAAGTCTGCGAATAGGTCAGGCCGCCAATCCAGGCGCCCACGATGGCAGGCCCGCCGCCGATTAGGCCCAACCAGGCCAGGCTCGACAGCGGAGGTCGGTCCTTGATGACGGGGGCGATGATGCCCAACCCTTCGGTGATATTCTGGAGGATGAAACCAACGACCAGGAACGTCCCCAGGGCGGCGGCGCCGGTGCTGAAGGCGGCGCCGATGGCCAGGCCCTCGCCCAGGTTATGCAGGCCGATGCCCAGGGCAATCATGAAGGCAACGGTGAGCCGCTGCTGCGCCTCGCTGCGTCCCAAGCCTACCTGGCGGCGGGAGATGGCGTCGAGCAGCAGGAAGGTGGCGACGATGCCAATGCCCACCAATCCCACCCCCTGGAACGGCCCTCCCAGCACGCCTGCGATCTCCAGCGCCTCGGACACCGTGTCGATGCCCAGGAAGATGAGCAGGCCAGCGGTCAACGCCATCAGGAACATCATCGCCCGCGGCCCCAGGCGGCGAAGCACCGGCAGCCAGCACATACCGAGCACGATGGGGATGACGCCAACATACAGGCCGATAAGGGTGTAGCTGATCAGGGCGCCGGAGCCGGCTGTCACTGTCGGCGCAGCCACGTCGATGGCGGTCGTGAACGGTATGGAGTTGGAGGAGAAGAGCGTGATCTCGTAGGCTTCGCCGTGCACCCAGGGATAGGTGATGGCGATGACGCCGCGGCCCAGGCGGGGAAGGGTCTGGGCGGGGGTCATTGTGAAGGGAACGATGCCATCATCGACATTGATCTGGGCGATGGTGATTTCCTGGGGACTGGTGTTGCGCACGTGCAGCAGGAGCTGATCGGGCTGGAGGATGGTGCGGTCGAAGGTCAGACTCTCGATGGGTGCAGCCGGCTCGACCTTCAAGCCGGCGCCGTTGCTCCACAAGAAGAGGGTGATGACAGCCAACAACAGGATAACCGGCAACGCCGCGAGCGCGAGCGTACGCAGGGCGCCGGCACGGGCGGGGGTGGTTTTTTCGGGGACGGTTGCGCTCATGATTTACGCCTCCACCTGGAAGTTGCCGGTCCAGCCCAGTTCGGCGAATTCGGTCTTGTGGGCATGGAACATGTATTTGCCAGGAAATTTGTAGCGAAATTCGAGCATCCCGCGCTGCGCCTGCATCTGGGCGATCATGTCTGTGTATTCGCTAGGGGTCAGGCTGGTGCCGGTCGGATAGTAATGGAACAGGTTGGCATGGAGGTGAAAGGAATTGATGGGGTCGAATTCCAAGATGTTGACCAGGAAGATGCGCACCAACTCGCCGACCTTGATGGCGATAGGATGGCGGTCGTAGTGAAAAGGTATCGTATTGACCGCGTACACATCGTTGGCCATGTCGAAATCCAGATCGAAGCCGTTCAGCACCATCACGAGTTCGCGGTCTGCCTGCGGCCAGCCTCCCGGCGGCTCGACGATGAAGGCGCCGTAGAGACCGCGGCTGATATGGGTGGCGAGGGGCATGATGTGGCAGTGGTAGAGATGGACGCCGAACGGCTCGGCGTCGAACTCATAGACGAATTGGCCCCCTGGCGGCACCGGCTCGAAGACGCCATCCATGCTACCCGGGTGGATGCCGTGGAAGTGGATGGTGTGGGGGTGGCCGGTGGCATTGAGAAAGTTGATGCGGATGCGGTCACCCTGGCGGGCGCGGATGGTGGGGCCGGGCACGCGGCCATTGTAGGTCCAGGCCTGGTAGACGATGCCGGGGACGACTTCGATATCCTTGATCTGGGCGACGAACAAAAACTCGCGCAGGGTCTGGCCGCTGGGTAAGGTGCTGACGGTCCCGTAGTCGAAATCGGTAAGGATGTCGGTGGGGTTGAAGCCGTTGGCAGCGTGGTCGACTTCGCCCACCGTGCCGGGCATGAACATGTGCTGGCCGTGGCCTCCACCTTGTGCGGGTGGGTGGGCTGGCAGAGATGCGGCCAGGGCCTGCCCCTGCTGGTTGGCTTTGAGCGCGACCCCGCCAGCAAGGCCCAGCAGACCCAGTGCACCGGCGCGGAGGAAGCTTCGGCGGTTGAGTTGATTGGAGCGAAATGGCATGATGACCTCTGATCAGATTTAGGTGTGGCTAAATTAGTATAGCCTAAAATATGCGCAGGTCAAAAAGCGCTTGGGCGGCGCGCCAAATAACCTCGTTACCCGGCACCTTCCCGATCTGGCAATCTGCCAGGCGGGTGACGCTGGTACAAGTCAATCACCGCGGCATCGCTGCCGATTTGCTGGCGAAAGTCGAGGCCGCCCCCACTGGACACAGGGGGTGAAGGCGTTTAGAATCCCGTTTCATGCCCATTCGTGCATCTGGCACACTCCGACCGATGCGAACAAACGTAGCGTTCTTCCTTCTTCTCGCCGGCGTCGCCCTCCTCAACGCCTGCGGGGGGCAGCAGACGCCCTCTCCCTTCGCCCCCGCCGGCCAATCCCAGGGCATGCCGACGCTGCTGTACGTGTTTGCCGACCCCTGACCGGCCTGAGAGCAGATGACGCCCATCGTGAATGGGCTGGAAGCTGAGTACGGCGAGCGCATCATCTTCGTGAAACTGGATGCCAACACGCCAGAGGGACGTCAGGCGATGCAGGCCTACCAGCTGCGCGGGCACCCGGCCATCGTGCTGTTCGATTCTGCCGGCGATGTGGCCTGGCAAAGCCTGGGCCTGCAAGGGCGCGAGGAGGTGGCCGCGGCTATCGCTCAGCTGGTCGAGCCTTGATCAGCCGGTGGTCGATCTCCCCAAACGTCAGTCTCCATTCCAGTCTCCGTCAATGGCCGTGCCATTGGCAACTGCTTGCGTGCGTATGCGTTCCAGGGTGTCACGAAACCGCAGCATGACTTCGTCACTTGAGAGATGCGCCATCTCAGACGCAAGTCGCTCGGCCTCGTTCCGAATCTCGGTTGCGCTCGTCTGACGCTCGGCAGTCATGCGTTCGTCCGTCAGACGGCGAACGAATTCCATCACCCGCGCCACGTCTGGTTCGGGCAGAAGCGCTACTTTAGTTTGCTGTCCTTTCACCCACCCTCCACCGCATACCCCGCCTCCTCCCAAACGGCAAAACCGCCCAACAGCGGCGTCACACGGCTGAAACCTGCCTCCAACATCATCTGCGCCGCACGGGCGCTGGTCTCTTCGGCCGGTCAGGTGCAGTAGGTGATGATCCACCGCCCCTTGTCCAACTTGCCCAGCTCCTGTTCGAGCCGGGTCAGGGGGATGGACTCGGCCCCAGCGATGTGGCTGGTCTCATACGAGCCGGCATCGCGCACATCCAGGAACAGGGCGCTGCCGGCGTCGAAGGCGGCTTTGGCCTCGGCCAGGGTGGCGCGTGGGATATCAGAGACGTTGACCGCAACGGGCGCAGCCGGGGTGGGGGCCAGGGCAGGCGGCGCCAGGGCAGGCGGCGCCAGGGCAGGCGGCGCCAGGGCAGGCGGCGCCAGGGCAGGCGGCGCCAGAGCCAGGGCGATCACCAAGATCAGCAGGGCCAGGCCCGCGCCCACCAGGATCAACGGCCAGCGCGAGGGAGAGGGCTTTGGGGAGGGTTTCATGACAACGCCTCAGCCACCAACTCGGCAATATCCTTCACTTGCAGGGCGCCTTCGCCCGCCTGTTTCGAGGCGTCGGTCAGCATGGTCAGGCAGAAGGGGCAGCCGACGGCGATGGTGCCGGCGCCGGTGGCGGCGGCTTCGTTGTAGCGATTGACATTCACGGCTTCGGCGCCGTGCTCCTCCTCTTTCCACATCTGGGCGCCGCCAGCGCCGCAGCAGAACGACTTGCTGCGGCTGCGTTCCAACTCGATGATCGGGCCGGTGGTCAGTTCCAGCACCGAGCGCGGGGCGTCGAAGACGCCGTTGTGCCGGCCCAGGTAGCAGGGATCGTGATACGTGACCTTGCCATCCTGCCAGGCGCCGGGCTTGAGCTTGCCCTCGGCCATCAGCTCGGCGATCAATTCCGTGTGGTGGATGACGTTGTACTGACCGCCGTACTGGTAATATTCCTTGCCCAGCGTGTGCAGGCAGTGCGGACAGGTGGCGACGATGCGTTTGGGCTTGACCTCGTTCAGGGTTTCGATATTCTGCGTTGCCATCTCGAAGAACAGGGCTTCGTTGCCGGCGCGGCGGGCGGCGTCGCCGGTGCAGTTTTCTAGGCTGCCCAGGACGGCGAAGTTGACGCCTGCCGCTTTGAGGACTTTGGCGAAAGCCTTGGCCGTGGCCTGCGCCCGCATGTCATAGGCCGGGGCGCAGCCCACCCACCAGAGGATGTCGGGGTTGGGGTTGTCGTCGATGGTGGGGATGTCGAGGCCGGCGGCCCACTTCATGCGGTCGGAGCGGCTCATCTTCCAGGGGTTGCCGGCGCGCTCCATGCCGGTGAAGGCCGTCTGCAACTGCTCTGGGAACTCGCTGTCCATCAGCACCTGGTTGCGACGCATGTAGAGGATGTCGAACATCGGCTCGTTGCCCACCGGACAGACTTCGACGCAGGCCCCACAGGCGGTGCAAGCCCACAACGCCGACTCGCTGAGGGCAAAATCGAGCATACGGTTGGGCGAAGCCTGCCCGCCGGCCAGGGCGTCGACGTTGGCATTGATGTAATAACGCTTGTTGACTTCGAGGGCGGCCGGGGAAAGCTCTTTGCCGGTGGCATAGGCGGGGCAGGCATCCTGGCAGCGGTTGCACATGATGCAGGCATAGGCATCGAGGATGTGCTTCCAGGGCAATTGCTCCAGGTTGGCGACGCCGAACTGCTCCACCGCTTCGTCGTTGAAATCGATCGGCTCCAGCGTGCCCAACGAGGTGCGCTTGGGTCTGGCCAGGAAGTTCACACCCGACATGATCAGGTGGATGTGTTTGGTGTAGGGGAAATAGGGGACGAAAGCCAGAATGAGACCGAGCGCCACCCACCAGGCCACATGCTCGGCCGTGATCAGCGCCGTCTCGGACCACCCCAGCCAGAGATTACTGAGAGTGGTGGCGAAGGGTTGGAAGAGGTCGGCGCCCTCGTTGGCCAGGGCAAAACTCTGGCCCAGGAAGCGGAAGCCAACATGGAAGAGGATGAACAGCCCGACGATGAGCGAATCGCGGCGAACCCCGCCTTCTCTCACCCGATCCAGAAGCTTCACGTTCTGGCGGAATTTCAGAACCGGGGCGTCGAAGACAAAACGCCGCAGCAAGAAGTAGACCATCCCCACCAACACACCCACGCTGAGAATGTCCGCCAGCAGCCGGTAGATGTTCCCAATCCAGCCTTTGCCCAGGAACGTGATGGGGAAATAGCCCTCCACCACATCGCCGAAGTTGACCAGGAAGTAGAAAGTGAAGCCCCAGGCGATGAGGGCGTGGAACACGCTCGACCAGCGGCGCACCTTCCAGGTGGGGCGCAGGAACAGCCAGTTGAGACCCGCCTCGATGACCCGGCGGACGATGTTGGCGTCATCCACATCCCCCTGACCGCGGCGGATCACCTCGTAGACCTTGCGAAACGCCCAATAGCCGTTATAAATGGTGGCGATGAGGGCAAAGAAAAAGATGAATTTTTCGATGGGCGTGAGCATCGGGCTGGGACTCCTTGCGAGGACGATGAACGAGAAAGCGACGTTGCTTTAGTGTAGCCAAATGCACTCGCCGGCGCTATGACACCGATCATAGACCAGCTTGCACCCAACTATACCCGAAGCGGGTGCAAGTGTCCAATTTTCCCGTTTTTCTAACGCAACGCGTCACACTGACGTCGCGATCCCCCCCGGCGACTGTTCGGCGTCCCGGCGGCTGTGCGTCTACGAGAGCACCATCACCCGGTCGGGCAGGGCAAAATCCGGGCCGCGGTCGATCTCCCAGGGATAGATAATCCAGCGGTCGGTGACGGCGCCGTAATAATCGGGGCGACGGTCGCGGAAACGCGAGCGCTGCGGCTTGTAGTGCAGCACACAGGTGCGGGGATGGCCGCCGGCCGCCTCCACCCGACCGCGCACGGTGTTGATCGTGCGGCCGCTGTCCCACACGTCATCGACGATGAGGATGCGGCGGCCCTCGAGCAGTTCGTCGGCGGGGAATTGCAGGAAGTTCGGCCAGGCGAAGCGGTCGATCTCGGGGTCGCGCGGGAACTCGACCGCCGCTGTCAGCACATCGCGGATGCCCAGGCTCTCGGCCAGCATGCCGCCGGGGATGATGCCGCCGCGGGTGACCATGAGGATGACATCGAAATAGCCCGCCACCTGCGGCAAGATGTGGTCGATGAGGGCCTCGAAATCCCCCCAACTGAGTTCTTCGCGTTGCATAGGCGTCATAGAAGCAACTGAGCTATCGTGGCGGTGTGCTGCGGGCGGCCAGGCGGCTGCCCAGCACCGCCGCCGGCAGGCACATCAGCAAGGTGATGAGGTTGGCGCCCCACTGGGCGGGCGTGAAGATGAACGGGAGCAGACCGGCGCCGAAGCCGATGAGCAGACCGTGCAGGCTATGGCGGGAGGCCTGGTCGGGGGTGAGGGTGCGAAGGGCGAAGAAGGCGCCCCAGGCCGCCGCCAGGGCTGTGATCATGCTGGCGGCAAAACCGTAGCGCGGGATGGACTGCGCCTCTTGGATGGTCTGGGCCGAACTGAAGGCGATGAGGATGGTGATCAGCCCGCCCAACAGCAGCACGCCCGCCAGAAAACTGCCGATGACGCCAACCATGACCCGCGACCAACGGATGCCCTTCATCGCCGGCCTGCCTTTTTGGCGACGGCCAGATCGAGCCGGAGTTCCTTCAGGCTGGCGTCGGCCGGCCAGGCGGCGCTGATTTCATCGAAATCGTCGAGATGTTGGCGGAGTTCGGCGTCGCCGCGGTCTTGCAGACGGGCAAGGCGGTAGCGCTCTTTGGCGGCGTCATGGTCGCCCTGTAGCCAAGTTGCCAGCGCCTGATTGTAGCGCGCCCGCAGGAAATCGGCGTCCAGCGAAAGACAGGCGGCCAGGTCGGTCTGGGCGGTGGCCAGGTCGCCGAGGAGGATGCCCAGGTAGCCGCGGTTGTTGTAGACTTCGGCGTAGTCGGGTTTGAGGGCGATGGCGCGGCCAAAGGCGTCGCGCCCGTCCGCCAGGCGTTTGCCAAAGTAGTAGAGATAGCCGAGCGAGGCGAAGACATCGCCGTCCTCGCTCCCCGCCGCCGCTGCAGACTCCAGGGCCTTGATCGCCTCGGTCTGCTTGTTGGCCTTGTAGAAGTTGAAGCCCAGGGCAGCCTGATAGTCGGCGTTTTCCGGCTCGGCGGCGGCGGCCAGACGCAGGTTTTCCTCGCCCTGGGGCAGCAGGCCGCTGTCGGTCTGCACCGTGCCCAGGTGGTAGCGGGCCAGGATGTCGCCGGGGGCGAGTTCGACCGCCCGCTTGAGAGCGCGCAGGGCGTCGCGCGGTTGCTCGAAGCTGAGGTAGGTCAGGCCCAAGGCCAGCTGGACGGGGGCCTCGTCGGGCAGGGTGGGGGCCAGATGGCGGAGGGCCTTGCGCGCGGCTTTTTCGTCCTGCTGAGCCTGGCCGAGGATGGCGTCGAGGGGGGGGTAGTGGGTGGTAGGAGGGGTGGAGGAGGTCATGGCGGGTGGAGCCTGGCCGTCATGGCTCAGGAAATGGCCGGGGAGCCGGGGGAGCGGGGGAGGTCATAGAGGCCGCGCCAGGCGTCGATGCGGATGCGGAGCACATCCCAGAACATGTTCCAGGTGTCGCGCACGGCTTCGACGCGGCTGTCGGGGTTGAAGTACCAATGGATGGGCACCTCGACGACGCGGGCGCCGTCGGCAATGGCGAGATACAGGGCTTCGACATCGAACGTCCAGCCGGTGACGCGCTGGCGGGAGAAGACGTTGAGCGCCGTCTCGCGACGGAACATCTTGAAGCCGCATTGGGTGTCCTGGAAACCGGGGATGGCGAGGACGCGGACGATGAGGTTGAAGACCCGGCCCATGATGTGTCGGTAGGTCGGCTCGTTGTAGCGAACGGCGCCGGGCGCCTCGCGGCTGCCGATGGCGACATCAAAACCCGTCAGGCGCGGCGGCAGGAATTTTTCCACTTCTTCGATCGGCATGGAGAGGTCGGAATCGCAGATGAACAAGTAGTCGCCGCGTCCGTTCAACATGCCGGCGCGCACGGCTGCGCCTTTGCCTTTGGGGCTGTGCAAGAGGCGCAGGTTGGGGTGCGAGGCAGCGTAGGCTTCGGCGACGGCGGTGGTGGCGTCGCTGCTGCCGTTTTCGATGATGACGATCTCGACATCATAGGGAACCGTCTCTCGCCAGGCCAGGATTTTGTCGAGCGAGGCGGGCAGGCGCTTCTCTTCGTTGTAGGCCGGGATGAGAAGGCTGAGGAGCGGTCGGATGGGGTCGGGTGCGGAAGTCATGCAGAAGAGAGGAAGGCGCTCAGGCCAACGGCAACGAGTGCGCCGGCCAGGGTGGCAAAGGTGTTGACGAGGTCGTTATCGAGCCATCTCCGGCCGCGCACCAGGCGGGTGGGGGCGCCGCAATGGTGGACGGTTTGTTCGGTGGTCTTGGCGCAGGTGGGGCAGTAGTAGGCGGCTTGCCAGGTTGCTCCCAGGAGGGAATCGAAGGCGGCGCCGATGAAGCCGGCGATGGCGCCGATGGCCGGAAGCAGCCAGGAAGCGGGGGCAGAGGTGAGAATGAGGAGAAGGTAGGCGCAAAAGCCGATGAAGGTTCCACCCGCCAGGCTGGCCGCGAGGCCTAATGGCGTCACGCCGCCCGAAGCGCCGGCCGGGGCCGGGCGGCCGGTGGTGATCAGCCGCGGCGGTTGGGCCGAGAGGATGCCAATCTCGGTGGCCCAGGTGTCGGCCGTGGCCGCGCTGAGGGCGCCGAGAAAGGCCAGGAAGCAAATAGGATACCAGCGGCTGTCGGGAGTGACAATTCCGGCGCCAGCGGCGAAAAGGGCCGCCAGGCCGCCGTTGGCCAGGGTCTGAGCCAGGTCGCGACGCTCGCCTTTGGCAAATTCGCGGACAACCTGTGCTTTGGCCCGACGGCGAAAGGCGGAGAGCAGGCTGCTGCTGAGGAAGAAGGCGATCAGAACCAGGCCCCAGACCACGCCGCCCAAGCCGAAGACCAGGCCGCCGATGAGCGCAGCCCCGGCGGCGCCGCTACGGCTCAAGGCCCCGCGCTTCAGGCTCAGCCAGCCGATGAGGGCCGCCAGCGCCAGGCCGAGGAGAAGGCGGAGGGGGAGGGTCATGGCGTGGGTGAGAGATGGGTTCAGCTCATCAGCTGAAACAGGTTGCGGCCGATCAGCAGGCCGGCGATCTGGACGGCCAGGGCATTGCCCCACAGCAGATAGGCAGCCAGTGGCCGGCGTTCGTAGAAGACAAAGCCAATCACGACATTGAAGAACCAGATCAGCAGGGCGACGGACGGCAACAGCATGAGGGCGCGGCGAGGGCCAATGCGATCGACCAGGCCGCGGGCATCGAAATGCAGGGGCGTCTGGTCGGGCAGGGTGGGGTAGCGCCAGAGGAAGTAGCCAAGCAAGAGGAGGCCGGCCAGGAGGCTGCCGGCGAGCAGGAACTGAGCGACGCGGTCGCGCCGGAGCCAATGTTCGTGCAGGGCCGAAGGCTCGACCGTTTCGGGCAGGGCGCGCAGGGGGCCGAGTTGGCGGCGGGTGTGAAAGGCGGCGAGAAAGGCGGCGGGATCGGCGGGCGAGATCAGGTAGGTGCAGTCGGCCATGACCACAACCAGACAATCGGCCGGAGCCTGCGTGGCATAGATGGCGCGGGGGCTGTCCACCCGCCGCGGTTCCACCCAGCCCAGAGGCCAGCGCAGCCAGTTGGGGCGAGGGGGGATGGCATTGCGCTCCCCGATCCGCCCATCCCGGTCAATCCGCCCACCTGCCACCTGGTTGGGGCGAGGGGCGTCGGGAGGGGGATCGGTTTGTTGGCCGCGCCTGATGGCGGTGATGCGGTCGAGGGGGAGGGTGATGAGGTCGCCCGCCCAGTGGATGCGGAGGGCGTCGCGGTCGAGCCAGTAATCCAGGCCAAAGAGCTGCCAGACGCGCCAGGCCAGGAGGAGGGTGAGGGTGAAGACCGGCAGCAGCAGGGCCAGGAAGATGACCGTCTTGGGGCCAACCGGTCGCGCTGCCACCATCTGCTCGGCCAGGAGAAGGGTCAGCGCCGCCAGTCCAAGCAGGACAAAGATGGCGTAGAGACGGTCGCGGCTGAAGAGAGGTCGGAATGCCACCGGTCAGAGTCCAGAAACGTCGAGGCTGATGGCGTCGAGCAAGGGGCGGTGGGTCATGTCCATGTGCAGGGGCGTGACCGAAACGTAGCCGTGGCTGAGCGCTTCCAGGTCGGTGCCGGCTTCTTGCAGGCCGGTGGGTGGGTCGCCGCCGATCCAGTAGTAGGGCGCGCCGCGGGGATCGGTTCGCTCGACGAGCACATCGCGGTAGACGCGCTGTCCCAGCCGGGTGGCGCGATAGCCTTTGATCGCGGCCAGGGGCAGGTTGGGGACGTTGACATTGAGCAGGGTGTTGGCAGGCAGGCCGCGGCGCAACACCCAGCCGGCGATGACAACGGCGCTGGCGGC
Organism: Caldilineales bacterium; assembly: GCA_019695115.1. Lineage (GTDB taxonomy): Bacteria > Chloroflexota > Anaerolineae > J102 > J102 > SSF26. The sequence continues at coordinate 94,319 of JAIBAP010000001.1, forward strand.
GGCAGTGTGCCAATGGCGAACGCCGCCACCAGCATCATCATAGTCGAGCGAAACGGCGATGCCCGGCCAGCCGCTGATGGCCGCCTCCATCGCCGCCGCCACCGTGCCCGAATAGGTGACATCGTAGCCGAGGTTGGGCGTGGTGTTGATGCCAGAGACCACCAGATCGATCCCGGTCTTGACGAGGCCCAGGGCGGCCAGGGCCACGCAATCGGAGGGGGCGCCGTCCGAGGTCAGGGCTTCGGAGCCATCTTCGAGGGTGACAGGCCAGGCGCGCAAGGGCTTGTGCATGGTTTTGCTGTGGCCGGCCACCGACCAGTTGTGGTTGGGAGCGAAGACGGTCACCTGCCCCAGGCCGCGCAGGGCCTGCGCCAGGGCCAGGAGTCCGGGCGCTTCGACGCCGTCATCGTTGGTGACAAGGATGTGGGGCATGGGTTTCGTGTTCCGTGTTCCGTGTTCCGTGTTTCGTGTTTCGTGTTCCGTGGTGCGGGGTGCGGGGTGCGGGGTGCGGGGTGCGGATGAATCAAGAGAAGTGCCAATACGCGTCACGTTTCACGTTTCACGCCTCACGTTTCACGTTTCACGCCTCACGTTTCACGGGCAGCAGCACATGTTCGGGCAGGTTGGCTTGGGCGCGGGGTTTGGGGCCTTTGTCCTTCTTGTGTTGGACGAAAATGCGGATCGACTCGCTCTCGGTCTTGTTGCCGGCGCTGTCGTAGCCGATGGCTTTGATCACGTGCGTCTCGGTGTAGCCCTTGCTGTCGTGGATGATGCCAAAGCCGGTTTCGGGGTCGGTGAAGGTGAGGCGGCTGGGGTCGTTGGGTGCGATCGTGCCCGTGGACGGGGGCCGGTCGATCATCGTCATCGTCCACTTGCCCGCATAGGGGGCCACGGTGGTGGTGATCACCGGGCTGCTGTCCACCAGAAAGACGACTTTGTCCATCGACCAGTCATCCGTCGCCAGGGCATTCAGGTTCACCCATTCCTCATCCTCCATCACATACGCGCGTCCGTTTTCGGGGTTGGTGAGGACGATGGTGGGGGGGGTGTTGTCGATCGTGACCGGTACGTTCACCTGGCGCACATTGCCGCTGTTCTCGATCACGCTCAGGCGCAGGGTGTGCGGGCCGTTGAGTCCGGTCGTGTCCCAGATCTCCAGGCTGGACTTGTCGATCTGGTTGTAGTGGTCGGGGCCGACCTGCTGCCAGGCGCCCGGCTCGAATCCGGCCCCGAAGTGTAGCTGATACAGCCGGAAATCGCCGCTGCGGGCATTGCCCAGCACATCCACCAGCCCGTGCGTGTAGCTGAAGGGGGTGGGCGAGGCGATGGCCACCTCATCGTTGGTGAACACCGGCCCTGACAACGAGGCTTCGGGGCGCGGCGGCTGCTGGAGCGCGCCGGCTTCCACCTGCTCGCGCACCCAGTCGTTGGCAATGGCCGGGTAGACCGGGTAGACTCGGCGCTCGATCAACTCCGGTGGGGTGGTGGCGTCGGCCAATTGCCCGGTGGCAGTGTTGATCTCGAAGACCTGCCAGGTGGTGTCGTAGTCTTTCGGCTCGGTGCCAGCGATGAACAATTCGGAGTGGCGACGGCCGCAGAGGTCGGTCGGGCGCAGGCCGCTGTCCGAACAGACGGTGGCGCGGGTCATACCCTCCGGCTCCTGCCAGTCCACCACCGGCAGCTGGCGGTGAGCATAGAGCATGATGTCGTGCAGGATGGGCGCCGCTCCGACCGAACCGGAAATACGGTCCATGGGTGTGTTGTCGGCGTTGCCCACCCACACGCCGGCAGCGATCTGCGGGCTGGCGGCCAGGGTCCAGCTGTCGCGATAGTCGTTGGTGGTGCCCGTCTTGGCGATGAGGCGACGGTCGGGCAGGGTGAGCAGATCGGAATACTGGCCGAAGGCAGCCGGGCGCGGCCTGGGGTCGCTAAGCACATCCACCGTCAGATAGGCCAACTGCGGGCTGACGACGCGATTTCGCTGCGGACCGGCGAAGGCATACACGGTCTGGCCGTCCTTGTCTTTGACTTCCAGGATGGAAACCGGGTCGAGGGTGCGATAGCCGGGGCGCAGCCGTTCGATCGGGACCACTTCGCCGGCCATCTCGCCCAGGTTGGCGAGGGTGGCAAAAACATAGGTCAGATCGATCAGCTTGATCTCGCCCCCGCCCAACGTCAGGCTGAGGCCGTAGTAGTCCTTGTTCAGGCTGGTGATGCCCAGGCGGTGGGCCATCTCGACCACTCGCTTCACCCCCACCTGGTTCATCACCCACACCGCCGGGATGTTGTAGGAACGCTGCAAGGCCGTGCGCAGGTTGACGGGGCCGTGGTATTTGCGGTCGTAGTTTTCCGGCGCGTAGGGTTCGACTGCATCCGGGAAGACCTGGCGCACATCCATGACCACGGTGGCTGCGGTGAGGCCCTGGCTGAAACCGGTGGCATAGGTAATGGGCTTGAAGGCTGAGCCGGGCTGTCGTTCGGCCAGGGCGATGTTCACTTCGCCGTCGATGTCCTTGTTGTTATAGTCCAGCGAGCCGAGCATGGCCAGGATCTCGCCGGTGTCGGTGCGCATCACCACCGCTGCCGCATTCGAAACCGGAGGGTCGCCCTCCTTGCGCACCTTCAGGCCCGCAGCCGGCTCCAGTTTGGTGCAGCCGGGCAGGGTGGGGTTCTGGTTGTTGACATGGGCGATGCGCTGGCGGGCGATGCAGGTGACCTCGTGCTGCATATTCACATCCAGCGTCGTGCGCACGATCAGGCCGTTGCGCCAGATGTAGTACGGGTCTTCCGGCGTGTTGTAGCGGTTCTTGAGTTCGTCCAGCACCGCCAGGGCGAAGTGGGGGGCGGTGTCGTTCTCGAATTTCTCCAGGGCCGACTCGCGCACCTTCAGTTCCTGGGCAAAGGCAGCGTCGGCCTCAGCCTGGGTGATATAGCCGGCGTCGGCCATGGCTTGCAGCACCTTGCCCTGCCGTCGTTTGGCGTCTGCGGGCGCCTGGAAAGGGTTGAGGCCGGGATACTGGGGCAGGGCGGCCAGCATGGCGGCTTCGGACAGGTTCAGGTCGCTGGCGGGCTTGTCGAAATAGACATGGGCGGCGGATTCGATGCCATAGCTGAAATTGCCGTAGAAGTTATTGTTGAGATACCACTCCAGGATCTGTTCTTTGCTGTAGTGGCGCGTGATTTCCAGCGCCGTCAACGCTTCTTTGATCTTGCGCGTATAGGATCGCTGGTAGCGCAGCTCCGGGTCGATCAGAACATTCTTGATCAACTGCTGCGTGATGCTCGAAGCGCCCTGCACACCCCCGCCCTGGATATTCTGGATGAGGGCGCGGGCCAGACCGCGCAGATTGACGCCGGGATTGTCCCAGAACGAGCGGTCTTCGAGGGCGACGGTGGCATTGATCAGATGCGGGCTGATCTCGGCCAGGGCCACATAGGTGCGGTCGCCGCGAAAGGGGCGGGGGTCGATGGATTCGTACAGCAGGTGCTCGCCCGTGCGGTCGTAGATCTTGACCGTCTCGAAGCTCTCCTGCTCGGTGACGATGGCGGTGGGGTCGGGCAGGTCGCGGGTGAAGTAGTAGTACACGCCGCCGGCCACGGCGGCCGCCGTGGCCGCCCCGGCCGCAGTGCTTCCCACCACCACCAGCAGGGCGATGCCGATGATCGAGGCGATGAGGTTGCGGCTGGGGGTGTGGTAGCGGCCAAAACGCCGTCGCTGACGGCGGAGGATGAAAGTGCGGGAGGAGCGGTTCATAAGAGATAACAAACCCTAAAGGTCGCCGGCGAACCTGAGGATCGCATAACCTTTAGGGTCGAGAGGAGATTCTAGCACGGAGGCGCAGGAAGGGCAAGGGACGCCGCCTTAGCGTTCGGTCATCAGGGCTATGATGCGGTCGGCCACAGCCAGATAGGCGGGCTGGTCGGCATTGTTATGTCGAATCTGTTCGACCACCCGGCGCAAGACATCGGCGTTGACCCTGCCGAGGGCGCGGGTGCGCTCTTCCCAACGGGCGCGTAATTCTGGGTTCTCGTGTGTGGCCGTCAAGACGGCGATCTGGGCGGGCGAGGCCGAGCTGAGGTTCCATTCGGCCATGTTGATCCCCAGCTCGCGCCCGGCGTTGGCCCAGTAGTACGAGAGCATCGGGTTCATCAAGCCACGCATCCGACTCCAAAGCGGGTCGTCCTCCTGCACCAGGGCGAAGAAGGCCAGGTAGTAGGGGCGAGACCCGGCGTAGTCGCGCTCGACCTGCGAAAGCTCACCCGCGCGCACCGACGCGTACGAGGCCATGAACCAACGCAGGTCTTCTAGTGTGGCGCCCGGCTCGTTGTTCTCGACCGCATCCCATTGCAGCCGGCAGGCCAGCAGATAGCTGCGGCCCGAGGCAGAGAAATCCTGCGAGCGTTGGATCATCGCCCGCTTGGCCAGCAATTGCGCCGTTTCGGGGCTGCGCGGCAGGTTGTCGGGCAGTTGCACCTGCTCGATGTCGCGCGTCAGGCGGTTCAGGGCGGGTTCGTCGCGGAAGGGGATGGCCGTGCGCCCGGCCAGGCGATAGCGACCGCCCTCGTTCGCGACGAGATGCCGAGCTTCCAGGTCATCGAGCAACTTCTGGATGTAATCGCTCTGGTCGCGGTCATTCACCAACACCGCCGCCAGATCGCCGGTGTCGATCTCGTGGCCGGCGTGGATCACGGCGAAGACAAAGCCCGCCTCGGCCCGCTGCACGAAATCGGCCTCGCTCTCGATGCCCTCGGCCAGCGACACCGGCACCCGCACCGAAGCCATCTGGTCGCCATAGCTAAAGGCTCGCTGGCGAAAGCCCATCTGCCAGATGTGGCGCAGCATCGTCTTGCTGCGGCTGAGACCCTGCGCTTCATAGCGTTCGCGCAGTTCTTCCAGCAGCGTATCGGTGGTGTAGACGCCCGGCTTGTCGTGCAGCTCGCGGTAGATGTCGCGCAGGACATCGCGGCGGGTCGAGAAATCGGCCGACGTCATCTTCAGGCGGCTGAAGACATGGCGATACTGCTGTTCCGGCGTCTGCTCCTGCCCGCTCATCTCTTCTTCGGGCCGGGCCAAGACGGTGTGCCGGGCCATGCCGGGGTCGGTGAGGGCGCCAAAGCCCCGCGGCGCGACGTGGAGTTGCATGTCCTTGACATAGAGATCGATGACCTCGGTGTTGGCCTCCAGCCAGTCCTTGAACTGAGCATAGCCAAAATTGGCCTCGTTGAAGGTCGAATCCATCGAGAGCATGGTCGATTTCAGCCGTGAGGCCAACACCGGCGCCTCGCCGCGCTGGCCATGGGCCTGCAGGGCCTTGTTCAGCAGGCTGCGGGCCGTCTCCTGGTCGGCGCCGGCGCGCTCGCTCACATCCGGCGTCTCGCCCAACAGGGTTTCGAGATAGACGAACTCGTCGCACGACTTGACCAGCAGGCGGTGGGTGATGTTGCGCGGGCCGATGCCCAGCGTGTACTTGCCGTACTCGCGCAGCTTGGTCACCAGGGCGCCGAAGTCGCTGTCGCCGGAGATGATGACCAGCGTCTGGATGTGCGGCCGGCTCATGGCTACTTCCAGGGCGTCTACGGCCATGCGGATGTCGGCCCGGTTCTTGCCCGCGCGTACACTGTACATCTGGATGAGATCGATGGCGTTCTCCATCAACTCATCGCGATAGTGCGCAAAACGACTCCAGTCGGCGTAGGCCCGCTTGGTCACCACCGGCCCCCGGCTCTGCAGGTATTCCATGATCGGCGTGATCTCGAAATCGAGAAACACATCCTCAGCCCAGCGGGCAACATTTTCAAAATCGATAAAGACTGCCAATTGTTCTGCCATTTTCTGCCTTCCCTATCAAAAGAGGGCGATCGCTTTCCCAATCGAGGCGCATCAAGACACGAGGACAGAACCACGGGCCAGGTGTCGGCTGCTGCCATCGCACCGGGAACAAAAAGTGAAAAGGCCGCCGCAAAAACGGTGGGGGCCTGACTGTAGGAGAAAGTTGGGTTGGTGTCAAGTAGCGGCAGGGCGGCGAAAGCTGCTTCCCGCTGCCGGCCGTGGTTTTGCTCTGCTGGCCGCGCTCTGGCGCCAAACCGCCGTTTGCTCGTGTTCGCCGGCTGGTGATACAGTGGAAGCCGATTCCGTGCTTGCGGTTGCCAACCATGACGCCACCCACCCTCAGCTCGTTCCAGAATGCCCTCTCCCAGAACACGTGGTGGAGCTATCTGCTGCTAGTCGCCACTTTGCTGGTTGTCGCCCTCATCTTCCACCGCTTGTCGTGGTGGATCGCCGGTCGCATCGTCCGCCTCAACCGCATCAGTCGCCGCGGTCGCACGCTCAGCCCCGAACGCCTGCGCACCGTCCAGGCGTTGCTGGCAAACAGCATCAGCTTCGTCGCCCTCGGCGTGGCGGCTGTTGTGGCGCTGGCGCGGCTGGCAGGCGTGGCCAACGTCATCTGGATGATCGGTCTCTTCGGCGCCGCCTTTGGCATCGGCGCCAGCCAGCACATCCGCGACCTGCTGACCGGCGTCAGCTTCATGTTCGAGGATTCGCTGGCCGTGGGCGAGAAAGTGGAGGTGGCGGGGATTTCGGGCGTGGTCGAGGCCGTCCACCTGCGCACCACCCTGATGCGCTCCCCCACCGGCGAACTCTACACCGTCCCCAACGGCGACATCCGCCTCATCCGCAATTTCAGTCGCGGGCGCTACTCGATGATCGAGATGACCCTAAAACTGGCATCGGCAGACCTGAGCCGGGCGCTGTCGGTGCTCGACGACTTGGGCAAAGAGACGCTCAACACCGAGCCGGACTTGCTGGAGCCCTGGCAGATTCTCACCGAGAGCGGCGTCCTGGCCCAGACCACCGACCTCAAATTGCTGGCCAAGGCGCGCTGGGGTCGCGGGGCCGAGATGCGGCCGCATCTGCTGGCGCTCCTTCACCAGCGGCTGGCCGAGGCGGGGGTGGAGATGGCGAACTGATTCGGCCTTGCCGGGCGGGCGCAGGTTGCACCACGCCCCGCATCCCACCTGCCCGCCGGGCTGCGGGTTGTCAGTCTGCCGGCGCCGCCGCCAACGCCCGGCGAGCGCCCATCCTGCCGACCCATTTCCAGATCTCGACGATGACAAAAGCCAGCAGACCCAGGCCAAAGGAGAGCGCGAGATCGGCCGCAGGCAGGGGCCGGGTGTCGAAGATGTGCTGGGCCACAGGCCAATAGATGACGAGCAGTTGCGGGGCAATCGTCGACACCACGGCCACGACCATCGAACGGTTGCTGAAGAGGCCGATCTTGAACAGGGATTGGTCTTCGGAGCGCAGGCCCAAGGCCACGGCCAACTGCGAGAAGACGAGGGTCGAAAACAGCACCGTCTGCCAGGCGGGGTCGCCCAGCCGCCAGAGTTGCCAGGCGGCAGTGATGGCGATGAAGCTGAGGATGATGCCCATGATGATGATGAAACGCACCATGCCGCGGCCAAAGACGCTCTCGGTGGCCGAATAGGGCGGGCGTTTCATCACGTTCTTCTCGGCCGGCTCCACCCCCAGGGCCAGGGCGGGCAGGCCATCCGTTACCAGGTTCATCCACAGGATTTGCAGGGGCAGCAGGGGCAGGGGCATCCCCAGCAGCGGCCCCAGCAGCATGACGGCGATCTCGCTGGTGTTGCAGGTGAGCAGATATTTGATGAAACGGCGGATGTTGTCGTAGACGATGCGGCCTTCTTCGACGGCGGCGACGATGGTGGCGAAGTTGTCGTCGAGCAGCACCATGTCGGCGGTCCCTTTGGCCACGTCGGTGCCGGCCACGCCCATGGCCACGCCGATGTCGGATTTCTTCAGGGCGGGGGCGTCGTTGACGCCGTCGCCGGTCATGGCGACGATGTTGTTCTGGCGCTGGAAAGCATCGATGAGCTTGAGTTTGTGTTCGGGCGAGACGCGGGCGAAGACAGCGACTTCCTTCGTCGCCTCAACCAGGGCATCGGCGTCGAGCCGATCCAGTTCCTGGCCGGTGAGGAAGCGGTCGTTGTCGGTGATCCCCACCTGGCGGGCGATGTGCCGGGCGGTGAGCGGGTGGTCGCCGGTGATCATGACCGGGTGGATGCCGGCGCTGCGGCAGGCGAGGACGGCATCACGCACTTCGGGTCGAGGCGGGTCGATCATCCCGAACAGGCCCACCACGATCAGATCCCGCTCCAGGGATTTCTCGGTGGTCTCGTCGGGCGGGCGATCCCAGATGCGCACCGCCGCACCCAACACGCGCATGCCTTTGGCAGCCATGTCGTCGTGCGCGGCCATCACCCGGCCCCGCCAATAGTCGTCCAGCGGCTCGGCCCGGCCATCGATCCACACCCGCCCGGCGATGTTGAGGATGCCATCGATGGCGCCTTTGGTGAAGGCGACATAAGCGGGCGGGTTGTCGGCAGCCACGCCCCGGGTCCAGATCGGGGTCAAGCTGGGCGGCAGGTCGTCCTCCGAACGGGGCACGGCATGAAGGGTGGTCATGCGCTTGCGCACCGAATCGAAGGGCGCCTCGCCCAGGCGCGGGAAGGCCAGGTCGAGATCGGTCTTGGAGATGCCGGCATAGGCGGCGGCGACGGTCAGGGCGGCTTCGGTAGGGTCGCCCACGGCCTGAAAACGACCGGGATGTTGCTCGTCAGGGGCAAGGATGGCGTCGTTGCAGAGTGCGCCCGCCACCAGCAGCAGGTCGAGGGCAGGTTGGGCGCCCGGTGAAGGTGCGCTGTCGAGCGGGACAAGCTGGAAGCCGGCCTCGTCCGCGGCCTGCACCAGGTCGAAACGATGGTTGGCGATGTCCACGGCCGTGACCGTCATGCGGTTGACGGTGAGGGTGCCGGTCTTGTCCGAGCAGATGACCGTGACCGAGCCGAGGGTCTCGACCGCGGGCAGCTTGCGGATGAGCGCCTGCCGCCGCAGCATGCGCTGGGCGCCCAACGAGAGGGCGATGGTGACGACGGCCGTCATCGCCTCTGGCACGGCTGCCACGGCCAGGCTGACGGAGGTGAGCAGCAACTCCTGCAGGTCTTCGTGGCCGCGCAGCAGCCCCAAGACGAAGATCACCACCACCAGGATGAGGGCGGCATAAGCCAACACTTTGCCCAGCCGGTCCAGTCGTTCTTGCAGCGGCGTCTCTTCTTGCTCCACCCCCTGGATCAGCGTGGCAATACGGCCCAGTTCGGTCCGCATCCCCGTGGCTGTGACCACGATCTCGCCACGGCCGTAGTTGATGATCGTGCCGCTGTAGACCAGGTTGCGGCGGTCGCCCAGGGCCTTCTCGGCGCCGAAGACCAGATCCGCCTCTTTTTCCACCGCTTCGGATTCGCCGGTCAGCGCCGCTTCTTCGGCCTTGAGGTTGACGCCGGTGATGACGCGACCATCGGCGGGGACGATGTTGCCGGTTTCGAGCAGGACGATGTCGCCAGGAACCAGCTCTCGCGCCGAGATTTCCTGCACCCGCCCGTCGCGGCGAACGCGCACCCTGGGCACGGCCATGCGTTTGAGCGCAGCCATCGATTGCTCGGCCCGGTATTCCTGGGTGTAGCCGAGGATGGCGTTGAGGACGACGATGAGGAGGATGACCACGGCCTCGATCCAGTCGCCCAGCGCCGCCGAGATGGCGATGGCGACGTAGAGGAGGATGGTGAGGATGCCGGTCAGCTGCTCGCGGATGATCTGCCAGCGCGTGCGGCCGGCTTTCTCGACCAGTTCGTTGTGACCGAATTTGGCCAGGCGCTTCTGAGCCTCTGCGTCTGCAAGCCCCTGACTGGGGACGACGCCCAACTGTTGCAAGGTATCCTCAGCACTGAGTTGATACCAGTTAGTGTTCATTGTTTCGCCTACGGAAGGGGTGAACGATAGAGGTGCGACGCACTTCGCGAGCGTAAATGACTCGGGTTTCAGCACAATGCAGGTTCTAAAGCCGCTCAAAGTGCGTCGCACCTGAACTGATACCAGACAGGTATGACCTAACCATCTGAGCTGGCATCAACGTCGGCAATGATTCTGCCTATGATTTGAGCTAAATCTGCAGGCGCATCAGGGCACTCTCGGAGGTAAAGGTTCAGATAGTGGGATAGACCGAACCGTCCTGCCTTACGTAAGCGTGGGAAACGGTTATGCAAAAGTCCCAACACGTGCTTACCGGAAACCAACTGCTGCCAACCGGCCAGCCCCAAGCTATCTAGTCCGGCCCGCTTTTCTGCAAAAAGCCGCCCCAAGTCTTCGGAACAACCGATCTCTTGTCCCCACTGCGAAAGTGAGCGGGCTGGATCTTCCCCTTTGAAGGCGTCGGGGTGGTGGTGATAGCCGCGAACTGAGCTCACGTCTGCCGACTCTGGGTAGTGCTCAGCGCAGCGTTTGACGACCTGATTGTACGCTGTCAAATCCAGGCACGCTCTGAAGGCGGCCTCAATATGATTCCGCGCCTGTTCTGGCTGATCCCATCCATCCGGCGCAACATTCTGGCGGCGAAAGATGAAGCGAAATACGGCTGCCCAGCAAGCGGGATCGAGCAGATAGTTTTCGAGGGTGTAGGCTGGTGTTCGTATGATACCCAGGGTAATGAAGTCTGAGTCAAGCTCCTCATCCTCCGCAAAATCGCGATCAATGATGCCATAGATAGGGATATCGGGACAACGCCTACGCAGTTCAGCAACCGCATCGATAACACGTGGCCAACCATTTTGAGGAAAAAACGTCACCTGACTCGCACGGTCCCCAAACCACTGATTGTAAAACCACGGATCTTCTTCGGCGTTTTGGCCCTCGACAATGATGGCGACACCCCGACCGGCTCGAACCGTCACCTCCAACTCGTCTATAGCCAAATAGCCGTTCATGTCGAGATTTCCTCGCTGTCGCGGTCAAGTTGATCCAACGAAATCCGCTCCGATTCATGAACCGCGCGCAATACCTCCAGTGAGTGTGTTGCCAAGATCACCTGCATTTCCCAATCACGGGCGAAACGACGAAGCTGATGAACGACTTGGCGTTGTAGTGTTGGATGCAGGCTGATCTCCGGCTCATCAATCATCAGTATCGCTCCCTTACGGCAGCGGCGCGCCAATTCACCGAATAGAAGCAACACTTGCTGCTCGCCCGAAGGTAGTTGGTCGAGGCGAAGCCATCCCTCGCTTGTTCCGCCATCGCGCCATGTTGGACGAATCAAAGCACGACCAGCTGAAACGTGTATCGTGCGATGGGGCCCAAGGACCGTCTCTACTGTCTCGACAAACGGCTGAAGTGATAGTCGTCCCTCCAAACCTCGTTCCAGATCCAGATAGTTCTGCCAGACCCATAATTGCTCCAGGCTACCCGGCCACTTATCGCTGGCGGTATGGCGGAACAGCCAAGAGCGCTGTTCAGGTGGTGGCTCAATGGAACCGCCTCTCTCCGTCACTGTCAATCGGCGATCATGTGGAAAATAGAGCAGGCCACCCTCAAGCGGTGACTGACTCTGCAGCATGCTCGATACCTGTTCTCGCAGCTGCTTCCCAAGACGAGATTGGCGGCGTAAGGGCGGACCCTGTTTTCCCCGCTGGACCAGCCAGCACACTAAGTTGGGCCACTCGCGTTCGGGCTTTGTTGGCGCCAAATCGCGTCGACCTACAGCTATGTGCAATACCGACGGGACAAGACGGGGTAGTATGGCGACCTGTCCATTAGCAGACGGCAGATCCACCTCTACGCTCAGATGGATCAGACCTGTTTCCATTGCCTCTCGCACCAAATCGCGCGGTTGGTCAGGATCCAGCGCGAAAGCCAGCAGCGCCTCAACTGATTCAAGAATAGTGGTCTTGCCAGTGCCGTTCGTCCCCGCCAATATACTAATTGGCATGCTCGCTTCTGTAAGTGTGTCCAAAAACGATATCCTGCGCTGGCCTCGGAAGGAACGGAAGTCACGAAAAGTGATTTCACGGATGCGCATAGTCTGTTCTCTCCTATTTCACTGGGTTACAGACATTTTCAGCTCATGGCGTGTGGACCCCAGGCTGCCAGATGGAAATAATGAGTGTAAATACCCTTACGAAGTAAGTGAGCATTTCACACCTGCGGCAGGAACCGCCGCATCACCTCGATATTCTCCAGCGCCTTACCGGCGCCGATGGCCACGCAGGCGATGGGGTTTTCGGCCACGAAACAGGGCACGCCGGTCTCGCGAGTCAGCAGTTTGTCGATGTTGCGCAATTGGGCGCCGCCGCCAGTCAGCACCATGCCGCGGTCGATAATGTCGGCGGCCAGTTCGGGCGGCGTCTTCTCCAGCGTCTGTCGCACGGCGCCGACGATGGCCATCAACGGTTCCTCGATGGCGCCGGTGGCTTCGTCGGAGGTGACGGTGATGGTGCGCGGCAGCCCGGCCACCTGGTCGCGCCCGCGCACTTCCAGGGTCAGGGGGTCTTCCAGCGGCAGGGCCGAGCCGATCTGGATCTTGATCTCCTCCGCCGTCTGCTCGCCGATGATCAGGTTGTACTTCTTGCGCACGAAGTTGATGATGGCCTGGTCGATGCGGTTGCCGCCCACGCGCACACTGCTCCAAACGACGATGTCGTGCATCGCCACCACGGCCGCCTCGCTGGTGCCGCCGCCGATATCGACGACCATGTTGCCGGTGGGGGTGTGGATGGGGAGGCCGGCGCCCAAGGCCGCCGCCTGCGGCTCCGGGATCAGGTAGGCTTCTTTGGCGCCGGCCTGGATGGCGGCATCGTAAACGGCCCGCTGTTCGACGCTGGTGACACCCTTGGGGGTGCTCATCATCACCTGCGGGCGTAGCATGGGGTTGCGGCCGATCACGCGGCGGATGAAGTGCCGCAGCATGGCTTCCGTCACCCAGTAGTCGGCGATGACGCCATCGCGCACCGGTCGCGAGACCTCGATGCTTTCGGGCACGCGGCCGATCATCTCGGCGGCGTCTTTGCCCACGGCCACGATCTTGTTGTCGCGGACCGAGATCGCCACGACGCTAGGTTCCTGGAGCACTACGCCCTTGCCCCGTACATACACCAGTACGTTGACGGTGCCCAGATCGATGCCAATTTGTTTTTCGAACATGAAGGATAGGCCTTTTTCTGCTTCGGAGACCCCTTCGACTTCGCTCAGGGCAGGCTCTTCACTGGCTGATCGAAGCAACAAAGTGCAAGATCGACCCGTTCAGAGCCTGCCCTGAGTGTAACGAAGGGGTGACAAAATGAGGGTGGTTTCTCTCACGGACACATGCGGCCGCCTGGCATCTGGCATTCAGAATGACACCATGGGGGCTTTGTTGTTGACCGAGGCACAGGCCGCGCAGAGATGACAGCGGCGGGGATTATACTACAAGGTGATCAGGCGGGGTCAATGAGGAGGGGGGAAAAGGACAAACAAAACCGGGCGCCAGTGCAGCGCCCGGTGAAGCTCGCAAGACGAGGAAACCGCCCTCCCCTCATTCCGAGGGCGTGAAATCGACCCCGCGCCGGCCCGGTGTTCGTCCGCCGTGACGACGATGGGCGATTTGCAGACGGGCGGCCGAGCGCCGGAGCGCGGCCTCCATCGCCACCCGTACTTCGGGGTCGCGGGCGTGTTCGGGGCTGGCCAGGAATTCCTCGGCCCGGCGCTTGGCGGCTTCGGCCCGGACGACGTCGATCTCCGCGGACGATTCGCCCGACCGGGCCAGGAGGATGACCTTGTCGGGGCGCACCTCGACAAAACCGCCGCCGGTGACGAAAAACTGGTCGGCTTCGCCCTCTTTGCGCACCAACACCTCGCCAGGGTTCACCACCGCCATCAAGGGTGCATGTTTGGGCAACACACCGATGACGCCGTCGGCGCCCGGCACGAGCACCATGCTGGCATCGCCCTTGTAGACAACCCGATCCTGGGTGACGAACTCGAAATGGATGGTGGACATTGTTCCTTCCTTCGCGAACAAGCAGTCCGAGCGCTGCGGGCGCTCCGACCGCTTTGATCGCTGCCTTATCCCTCAGCCCGCATCTTGGCCGCCGTTTCCACGGCTTCTTCGATGTTGCCGACCATGTAGAAGGCGGATTCGGGCAGGTCGTCGTGTTTGCCTTCCAGGATTTCCTTGAAGCCGCGCACGTTGTCGGCGATGGTAACGTAACGGCCCTCGCGACCGGTGAACTGGGCGGCCACGAACATCGGCTGGGTGAGGAAACGCTGGATCTTGCGGGCGCGGGCCACGGTCAGTTTGTCGTCTTCGCTCAGTTCTTCCACGCCCAGGATGGCGATGATGTCCTGCAAGTCCTTGTAACGTTGCAGGGTCTGCTGGACGCCGCGAGCCACCTGATAGTGCTCAGCCCCGACCACATTGGGGTCGAGGATGCGGCTGGTGGAGGCCAGCGGGTCGATGGCGGGGAACAGGGCCTGCTCGGCCAGGGCGCGTTCCAAGGAGATGGTGGCGTCCAGATGGGCGAAGGTGGTGGCGGGGGCGGGGTCGGTATAGTCGTCGGCGGGGACGTAGATGGCCTGCATCGAGGTGATCGAGCCGCGCTTGGTCGAGGTGATCCGCTCCTGCAACTCGCCCATGTCGGTGCCCAGGTTGGGCTGATAGCCGACGGCGCTGGGCAGGCGGCCGAGCAGGGCCGAAACCTCGGAGCCGGCTTGGACGAAGCGGAAGATGTTGTCGATGAACAGGAGCACGTCGCGGCCTTCGTCGCGGAAGTATTCGGCCATGGTGACGGCCGTCAGGCCCACGCGCAGGCGGGCGCCGGGCGGCTCGTTCATCTGGCCGAAGACCATGACCGTGCTGGGCAACACGCCAGAGTCCTTCATCTCGTGCCAGAGGTCATTGCCCTCGCGGCTGCGCTCGCCCACGCCGGCAAAGACCGAATAGCCGCTGTGCACCTGGGCGACGTTGCGGATGAGTTCCTGGATGATGACGGTTTTGCCCACGCCGGCGCCGCCAAACACGCCCGTCTTGCCGCCTTTGGTGAAGGGGGCGATCAGGTCGATGACTTTGATGCCGGTCTCGAACAGCTCGGTCTGGGTCGACTGCTCGTCGAAGGCTGGGGCAGAGCGATGGATGGGGTAGAAGACCTCGGTGGTCACCGGGTTGGAGGGGTCGTCGAGCACATTGCCGCTGACGTCGAAGATGCGGCCCAGGGTGGCCGGGCCGACGGGGACGGTGATCGGGCCGCCAGTGGCGATGGCGGCCATGCCGCGACGTAAACCATCGGTGGTGGACATAGCCACCGTGCGCACCTGTTCATCGCCCAGGAGCTGCTGCACCTCGCAAACCAGGGTGTGACCATCGTCGAAGGTGATCTCCACCGCGTCGAAGATGTCGGGTAGCTGGCCGGGCGGGAAGGCGCAGTCCACTACAGGGCCGACGACGCGCACCACGCGTCCGGCAACTTTCGCTTCAGTTCCATTCGTACCGTTTGTGCTCATCCAGGTGAACCTCCAAGAAAATTGGGAAACAAGTAAACAAGTAGACAAGTAGACAAGGCGCTCAGGTGCCCTGGTCTAGCGGTCTACATGCCTACCGGCATACTAACTTGTCTGTACGGCATTGACGGCGCCGGCAATATCCAGCAGGGCCATCGTGATCGATTGTTGGCGGGCCTTGTTGTAGGTCAGGGTCAGGTCGGCCATCAGTTCTTCGGCGGCGTCGGTGGCATTGCGCATGGCCACCATGCGGGCCGAATGCTCGCTGGCGATAGCCTCGTACAGAGCCTGCAAGATCTGCACCTCGGTGAAGCCAGCCAGGGCCTGGTCGAGGACGGTGGCCACATCCGGCTCGAAGATGTAATCCGCCGCCATTTTGACTTCGTTTTCTTCTTCGGGGATGATGGGCAGCAGTTGGCGCAGCATCGGCTCCTGGCGGACGGTGCTGTAGAAGCGGGTGAAGCCAAGATAGATGGCGTCGTAGCGGTCGCCGGTGAAGTCGTCGATCACAAGCCGGGAAATGGGGCCGACCGAAACGCTCTGGCTCACCTGCATGCCGCCCTTGCCGATGAAACTGCTGGTGGGGCGGTCGCCCAGGCCGATGAACTCGGCCCGCGTGGGCGGCCCAAAGCGGCGCATCCAGTCGCGACCCTTCTTGCCAACGGCGATGATCTCGACCTGCTTGCCTTCGTCCTGCCAGCGGCGGATGTGTTGCACGGCAAAGCGGATCATGTTGCTGTTTAGCCCCCCGGCCAGACCACGGTCGGCGGTGATCAGCACCAGGCCGACGCGCTTGATCTCGCGCTGCTGGAGCAAGGGCTGCTCTTTGGCCTCAGAGCCGCGCAGCCGAGCCAGGAACGACAGGATCTCCAGCGCCTTTTCGGCATAGGGGCGGGTGGAATGCACCTGAGCCTGGGCGCGGCGCATCTTGGAGGCCGAGACGGCCTCCATCGCCTTTGTCACCTGGGCGATGTTCTTGACGCTGCGGATACGCCGCTTGATCTCGCGGGTAGTTGCCAAATCCTTACCCTCCGGGAGGAGAGGCGGGCAGAAAACCCCGCCCCAACAACCGAATTACATGAACTGTTTGTTGAATTCGCCGAGCGCCAGTTTCAGGCTGTCTTCGGTTTCATCCGAGAGCTTTTTCTCACGTTCGATGGCGTTGCCGATTTCGGGATAGGTCGTCGCCGCGAACTGGTAGAATTTCTGCTCCCATTCGGGGATGCGGTCGATGGCGACGTTATCGAGGAAGCCGCGCGTGCCGGCGTAACAGGCCATCACCTGGCTGGCCAGGCTGACCGGGACATATTGCGGCTGCTTGAGCAACTGGGTCAGGCGCTGGAAGCGGTCGAGCTGGCGCTGGGTGGATTTGTCCAGATCGGAGCCGAACTGGGCGAAGGCGGCCAGTTCACGGCCCTGCGCCAGTTCCAGCTTCATGCGGCCGGCCACCTGTTTCATGGCTTTGGTCTGGGCGGCAGAACCCACGCGCGAAACTGAGAGGCCGACGTTGAGGGCCGGGCGGATGCCGGCATAGAAAAGGTCGGACTCCAGATAGATCTGGCCGTCGGTGATGGAGATGACGTTGGTGGGGATGTAGGCCGAGACATCGCCGGCCTGGGTTTCGATCACCGGTAGGGCCGTGAGCGACCCGCCGCCGTATTCGGGGGCCAGCTTGGCGGCTCGCTCCAGCAGGCGGCTGTGAAGATAGAAGACATCGCCGGGGTAGGCCTCGCGACCGGGCGGGCGGCGCAGCAGCAACGAAACCTGGCGATAGGCCCAGGCGTGCTTGCTGAGGTCGTCGTAGACGATCAGCGCGTCCTTGCCCTGCTCCATGAATTCTTCGCCCATGGCGCAACCGGCATAGGGGGCCAGATATTGGAGGGCGGCCGGCTCGGAGGCTGTGGCCGAGACGATGATGGTGTGCTCCATCGCCCCGTATTTCTCCAGCGTCGCCACCACCTGCGCCACGCTGGCCCGTTTCTGGCCGATGGCGACATAGATGCAGACCAGGTCTTTGCCTTTCTGGTTGATGATGGTGTCGATGGCGACGGCGGTCTTGCCGGTCTGGCGGTCGCCGATGATCAGCTCGCGCTGGCCGCGACCGATGGGGATCATGGCGTCGATGGCTTTGATGCCGGTCTGCACGGGCGTATCCACGCCCTTGCGGGTGACGACGTTGGGGGCGATGCGCTCGACCGAACGGAAGCTGTCGGTCTCGATCGGGCCTTTGCCATCGATCGGTTGGCCGACGGCGTTGACGACGCGGCCGATCAAAGCCTCGCCGACGGGGACAGAGGCAATGCGGCCGGTGCTGCGCACCAGGTCGCCTTCCTGAATGCCGCTGTATTCGCCCATGATGATGGCGCCGACGGTTTCTTGATCCAGGTTGAGGGCGATGCCCAGGGTGCCGTCGTTGAACTCGACCAGCTCGCTGGCCATGCAATTGCGCAGACCCTGGATGCGGGCGATGCCATCGCCCACCTCGGCCACCGTGCCCACGTCTACCGTGCGCCTGGGGGCCTGAAAATGTTGGATTTGTTCTTTGAGTTGACGGGTGAAATCATCAAGGGCAACTGCCATAGATCCTCCTACTACTATCGCTTGCAAACGGCCAGAGCGCCGGACTCGCCGGCCTCAACGCCTGACTCCCAACGATTGGCGCAGGGCGTCGATGCGACCACGCACGCTGTCGTCGATCAGTTTGTCGCCCACGCGTACGACCAGCCCGCCCAGAATGTCCGCATCCACCCGGAAGTCGATGTTCAGGTTGGCGCCAAACTGCGTGGCCAGTTGGGCGGCCAGCTTGCTTTGCTCGTCGGCTGCAAGCGGGACGGCGCTGGTGACGGTGGCGGCCAGGGGGCCGGCGGTCTCGGCGGTGATGACGCTCGCCAGGGTGGCTTGAACCTCGTCCAACAGGCGCAGGTCGCCATGGGCCGTCAGTACGCCCAGGAAGTTGCCCAGTTCGGCGGGCGCGCCGGTGGGCGCCAGCGTCTGCAAGAGCGCCATCCTGGCCTCTGGGTCCAGGGCGGCGTCGTCGAGCCTGGCGCGCAGGTTGCCGTCGTGGCGCAGGGCGTCGCCAACCTTGCCCAGACCATCGACCCACGGCTCCAGCACGGCGGCCAGGATGCCATGGGCGTAAGCTTGAGGCGTCCTTTCCATAATCAGTTCAAACTCGTTTCGGAGAGGAAATCGGCGATGAGTTGCCGCTGAACTTTCTCATCCAGCCCGCGGCGAACCACGCGCTCGGTGGCCATCACGGTCAGTTCGGCGATCTGCTTCTGCGCCTCGGCCAGGATGCGCTGTTTCTCGGCTTCGGCCTCTTCGACGGCTTTGGTCTTGATGGCCTCGGCCTCGCGGCGAGCCTCGGCCAGGATGTCGGCCTTGACGCGCTCGGCCTGGGCCGAAGCGGCGGCCACGCGCTGTTGCGCCTCGGCCCGCTCGGCTTCGATCTGCGCCATCAGACGGGCGCGTTCGCCCTCGGCCTCTTTGCGGGCCACATCCGCCGCCGCCAGGCCCTCGGCAATCCGCTGTCGGCGCTGGTCGAGCATCTTGACCAGAGGCGGAAACAGAAAGCGCCTGAGCAACAGGAAGAGGACAACGAAGTTGATAATCTGTGCGAGCAGGAACGGGCCATTGATACCCAATTGCGCCATGCCAGCACCTCCTTAGGATGGGTTAGGTGGACGGATCGCGGCGAGGGTCAGCTAAGGCCGGGCGCGCCCACGAAGATCAGCAAGAGGGCGACGACAAGGGCGTAGATGGCGATGGCTTCGGCGAAGACGATGCCCAGGATCATGTTGGTGCGGATTTCGCCGGCGGCTTCAGGGTTGCGACCGATGGCCTGCAACGCGCCCATCACCAGCAAACCGACGCCGATGCCGGGGCCGATGGCGCCAAGACCAATTGCGAGACCGGGAGCAAGGATTTCAGTCATTGTGAGTGTTTCCTCCGAAAAAAGTGTCGAGGCTGAGAGAGGGTTGGGGATTGGAGAGTGGAGATTGGGGACTGGAGATTGGCAATCTCCAATCCCCAATCTCCTTAATGATGGGCATCTCCGGCGTGGCTGTGGGTGGCCTGTTCCAGGAAGATGAAGGTGAGGATGGCGAAGACGAAGGCTTGCATGAAGCCAACGAAGAGTTCGAGGCCGAAGAACGGCACCGGGACGAGGAAGGCGATCAGGAAGGGCATGACGAAGAGCAGCACCTGACCGGCGAAGATATTGCCAAAAAGACGGAAGGAGAAGCTGACGATCTTGGCGATCTCGGAGACGGCCTCAAGCAGGCCGACGAAGATATCGATCGGTTTGATGCCCGTGATCACCGGATTGAGAAAACGCCGCCAGTATTTCCTGCCCAGGTGCTGCATACCGATGGCCTGCGCCAGGACGACCGAGATCAGGGCCAGGGCCAGCGGCAGGTTGAGGTCGGTGGCGGCGGCGCGCAGGAAGGGGAGCAGGACATAGCCGCCGGAGGCGTGTTCTTCGTGCGGATGGTATTCCTCGCCCGCCTCTTTGGCGTGTTTGTAGTCCTCTTCGACTTGCGCCTTCTCTTCGGCGGTGAGTTTGACGTTTTTGTTCACCAACGAGGGCAGGCCCACGAACGTACCCTTTTCGTAGCCAAAGCTCACGGTTCCGTCCGATTTGGCGTAGGCCACCTCCAGCGGCTCCAGGTAGCCGATGCTATCGAAGCCGGGCACCAGTTCCCACCAGTTGGCCACCAGCAGGAACAACAGGATGGTCATGAAGATCGGCAGCCATTTGCGAGCCTTCGTCTTGCCGGCGATGTCGGTCAGCATGTTGTCGAAAGTCTCTACCACCCATTCGATCAGGTTTTGCAGACCCTGGGGCACCTCGCGCACCTTGCGCACGGCAAAGAAAGTGACGGCAAGGACGGTGATGTCCGCCAGGATGGTGGCGATGAGGGTGTTGGTGATCGGCAATCCCAGGAGATTGAGGCCCGGAATCTGCTCGGCCGGGAGCAGGATGGTGGGCAAGGGGACGCGGACCAAAGCGCCCACGACAAACAGCGCCAGGACGATCAGGATGAGGACAATGTTCTCGACGATGAGGGTACGACAGGACTTTCCACCCACTAGAACCTCTCCTTATGTCTCTCTGGAATCCTCGGGAGGGGCGGCCGCCCGATAGCGGCCCAAGACGGTGATGACGACGATGAAGGTAGCGATGAAGATGCCGGCGCCGACGCCGCACAAGGAGGCCCAGGGCGACGAACCGGCCCAGCTATCGAGCCAAAGCCCCAGGAGGAGCGGCGCCGCTAACGCCAGACCGAGGCCGAGCGCCAGGCGGAACGCGAGGTGTGACCAGGCTGATGGCGTCTTTGCGGGGGGGCGTGGTTGCAAGCTGCCGGGTTCTCCGGGCGCAGGGGCCGGGGTGACAAACAAGAGCGAGGCGTCAGAGGAAGTCTGGTTCTAACGCAACGCGGCGGGGAGTATACCCCAGGTGGTGGTATCGTGCAAAAATGAACAATGGCGGAGAGAGGAAGGGGGGTGACTCGAAGCAGCCGACGCCTACTCTGCTCAACACGGCGCCAAACCCTTGCTGGCAACGGGTTGAGTGCAGGCATACCGGGCCGGCGACAGGAACCTGCACCATGAACTTCAGCGAACTCAAAGCGCAAGTCGCCCTGGGCGAGGACAGCCACCGCCAGCTCAAGCGCGACGCGACTAACATCGACAGCCTGGCGGCGGAGATGGCGGCCTTCATTGCCGTCGAGACTGGCAATAGTCTCGGTTACGAATCTTGAAGACCTTGTTCGTCAAGCAGGTTTTCAAGACAAGTGCTGGCTAAACGGACATTACACTACGATAAATGCCCACGCATTCTGCGTCACTGCCAGATCGATTTGACTGCATCACAAAATTGTTGTACGCTTTGATTACAGCAGGAGAGGCGTATGGAGTTTTCCGTTGAGTTCTACGAAACAGCAGACGGCCGGCCCGTGGTCGAGGACGAACTGGAGAATCTCGAAGGCACTGCGCCGGTGCTCTACGATCTGCTGGTGGCAGGGCTGAATAAGCTGCGCCGCCGTGAATACCACCGGCCGCCGTTGTGCGAGCCACTTGGCGGTGGGCTGTTCGAACTGCGGGTGGGGCGCAAAGATATCGCCCGCGCTGCCTGGTTCTTCCAATCAGGACAACGGATTGTGGTGGTGCGCTGTTTCGTCAAGAAATCGCGCAAGACGCCGCCAGGTGAGCTTGAGTTGGCCCGCAAGCGGATGACCGAATATCTCAGCCGTTCATCGGCAGGAGGTGCATGATGCAAGACCCAAAGACCAATTTCGACCGTTTTCTGGAGCGCAAACTGAAGGATCCTGAGTATCGCGCCCGCTTCGAGGCAGCCGACCATGCCTGGGACATTGCCTTGCAACTCGCGGCCTTACGCCAGGCCCGCGGGTTGACGCAAAAACAGGTCGCCGATCTGCTGGGCACCAGGCAACAGGCCATTGCCCGCCTCGAAGACCCGACCTACAGCGGCCACAGTCTGAGCATGGTGCGCCGCTACGTCGAGGCCCTCGGCGCGAGCCTGGATGTGGTCGTGGTGCCGCTCGAAAGAGCCGACGCCTATTCTGCTCAACACGGCGTCAAACCCTTGCTGGCAACGGGTTGAGTGCAAGCATACCGGACCGGCGCCAGGAACTTTGACCCATGAACCTCAGCGAACTCAAAGCCCAGGTCGCCCTGGGCGAGGACAGCCGCCGCCAGTTCAAGCGCGATGTGACCAACATCGACAGTCTGGCGGCGGAGATGGCGGCCTTCTCCAACTCCGAAGGCGGCGTCATCTACCTGGGCGTGGCCGATGACGGCGAACTGGCAGGATTGACGCTCGCCGACGTTGCGCGCCTCAATCAGTTGATCGCCAACGCCGCCTCCCAACACATCCGCAGCCCGATCACGGTGCAGACCGAAAACCTGGAAGTGGAAAACGGGCGGCTGGTGATCGTCCTGACCGTCTCCAAGGGGATCGACAGGCCCTACTTCGACCGCAACGGCGTCATCTGGCTGAAGAGCGGCGCCGACAAACGCCGCATCAACTCCAAAGAGGAGCTACGCCGTCTGTTCCAGAGCGTCGACCAGTTCCACGCCGATGAACTGCCGACCAAAGCCGGCATCGACAAGCTCGATAAGCTGCGCTTCCGCGACTTTTTGCGCGATGAGTACAAGCTGGACTATCCCGACTCGCCCCAGGAGCGGCTGACGCTGCTGCAAAACATGAACCTGGCCGCCGATGACGGGCAGCTCAACCTGGCGGGAGTGCTGCTCTTTGCCGAGCGACCAGAATGGATCAAGCCGCAGTTCATCGTCAAGGCCATCCGCTATCCGGGCAACGCCATTCACGTCAGCGAATATCTGGACAGCGAGGACTTCGCCGGACCGCTGCCACAGCAGTTCGCCGGCGCGCTGGCCTTTGTCATGCGCAACCTGCGCAAAGTGCAGGCCGGGCAGGGGGTCAACGCACCGGGCGCGCCGGAGATTCCGCCCACGGTCTTCGAGGAACTGCTGGTCAATGCCCTGGCGCATCGCGACTATCTGATCAGCGCGCCGATCCGCCTCTTTGTCTTCGACAACCGCATCGAGATCATCAGCCCGGGCCACCTGCCCGACAACCTGACCGTGCCGAAGATTCTGGCGGGCAACTCCATCATCCGCAACCCCATCCTGGTCTCCTATATCGCCAAGGGCTTGCTGCCCTACCGTGGTCTCGGCTCAGGCATCAAGCGGGCGTTGGAGGATTGGCCGCAGATCGAGTTTAGCGATGATCGAGATGGCAACCTGTTCACCGCCACGGTTCACCGAAAAGAGGTGATTGATGCTGAGAGTGACGGGGGTAGCGAACAAACGCCGGTGAAAACGCCGGTGAAAACGCCGGTGAAAACGCCAGAAAAGATTCTGTCGCTGTTGAAGGAAAACCCCAACTGGGCTATTCCTGACCTTGCGGCGAACATCGGGAAATCAGAAAGCGCGGTCGAGCGAGCCATCCGCCGCTTGCGCGAACAGAATCGCTTGCAGCGCATCGGCCCCGCCAAGGGTGGACATTGGCAAGTGATCGGCTGATCCCCCGCAAACAAGACTTGGGCTGAGCAAATTGTACATTGCGGGCCGGCGCGCCGCGCGCTCAGCCCCCCACAAAATGCACCCTCCACCCCGCCGGATCCACCACCGTCAGCCGGCCATCCTCCCCGAACAGCGGCGGGTAGCCGGGCGAGTAGCCGGGCGAGTAGCCGGGCGAGTAGCCGGGCGAATAGCCGGGCGGGTAGCCGGGCGGGTAGCCGGGCGAATAGCCGGCGGCGGCCAGGCGGGCGGCCAGCGCTTCGACCCCTCCCCCACCCGGCGGGATGCCAATGACCAGCTCGGTCGAGTGCAGGGCGCCGGGCGTCTTGCAGCGCCAATTCACCCCGCGCACCACCAGCGGCGCATTCTCCATCACCAAATGGACATGGCCGAAGTATGCTAACCCCACCGGCAGCCCCACCAGGTCGCGATAGAAACGCACACTGCTCGTTATGTCATGTGTGTAGACCGTGACCTCCTCCAGCGGGCCGAGGGCGAGAGGGGCAGCCGGGGCCAGGTCGCGGCGGGCTTTGGTGCGCAACAGGCGGCGCTCGGAGATATCCCAGGCGGCGGGGTCGGTGGGCTGCGCCAGTTCAACCGGGTTGGCGTCGGGGTCGAGGAAGATCAGCAGGCTCATCCCCGGCAGGATCTCCTCGAACACGATCGGGATCTCGTGCGCCAGCAGGTAGCCGCGCGCCTGCCCGAAATCCGCCACCTGGAACGACGGCAGCGCGCCATGCGGCCCCCGCGTCCCGCAGGGCGCGCCGCCCGGCAGCAACGCCCAGGTCACCTGGCCGCCGCCCGCCGCCGGTACAGAAAAGGCGGCGGGCTCAGTGGTCGGGCGCAGGCCAAAGTGCTCGGCCCAGAAGTCCGGCGCCGTCGCCGGCGAACGAACGTAGGTGTGGATGGCTTGCAGCCTCGGCAACGAACCGGGGTTCATCCCTCATCTTCTTCGAGGTCGAAAACCGGCTCCGGCTCGGCCACGTAGGTGAACTCGACCCCCGTCTCGGCCTCCGGCTCTGGCTCCTCCGCTTCGGCCACGGCCTCCTCGGCCCGGCGCCCGGCATACCACGGCTGGTCGGGCAGGAGATAGCGGCCGGGTTCGCGCCCGTCGGCCACATCCAGGGCCATGAGCAACCGCTCGAAATCATGCACCGGGTCGGTCTCCGGCAGGATCGAGAGGATGCGCTCCTCTTGCAGGATCAAGGCGACGTGGGTGCGGAAATTGTGGCCCTCGACCTGTTTGATCGGTATCCCCGCCCGATTGGTGAACTCCCGCCCGGCGTCGCTGAGCGCGTAGATATCCAGCCCGGCCAGTTCCAGCCAGCTGGCCAGCCGCGGCAGATCGAGGCCACTGATGACGAAGAGACTGACCCGGCGCTCCTTGAGCATGGCAAGACGCCGGGTCAGGTCCACCCCGCGCGGCGGCAGCGGGAAGGGATTGACTTCGGACGGGCTGTAGATGCACACGGCCAGCGCGTTCTCATCCACCAGATCGGCGGGCGTCAGCAACGGCCCGGCCAGGCTGGGGAGACGGACGCGGGGGATGAAGCCGCCCACCATCAGGTTGAGGCCGGCCATGCGCGCAGGAAGATCCAGAGTTTGCGTCACCTTAGCGACCCGTCCATTGCGCTTTGCGCTTCTCGATGAAGGCGGCCATGCCTTCCTTCTGGTCGGAACTGGCGAACAGCATCTGGAACAGCCGGCGTTCGAGGGCCAGGCCTTCGCTCAGGCTCAGTTCCATCGACTTCTTGACCGCCTCTTTGCCCAGCCGCACCGCCAACGGCGCCTGAGCAGCGATGCGGGCGGCCAGCTTGAGGGCCTCATCGAGATAGGTCTCGACCGGGACGACGTGGTTGGCCAGCCCGACGGCCTGGGCCTCGTCTGCGGTCAGCCGCCGGTCGAGCAGCACCATCTCCAGGGCCAGGTTCTTGCCCACCAGCCGGGTGAGGCGCTGGCTGCCGCCAAAACCGGGGATGACGCCCAGGTTGATCTCTGGCTGGCCGAAGACGGCGCTCTCGCTGGCCACGATCATATCGCAGGCCAGGGCCAGTTCGCAGCCGCCGCCCAGACAAAAGCCACTGACAGCAGCGATGATCGGTTTGTGGATGTCGTTGATCGTCTCCCAGCGGGCGATGAGGTCATCGGTGAGCATGTCCACGGCGCTGGCCCCGGCCATGGCTTTGATGTCGGCCCCGGCGGCAAAAGCGCGCTCGGAGCCGGTGATGACGATGCAGCCCACGTTGGGGTCGGCGTCGAAGGCCGTCAGGGCCTGGCCTAACTCGACCATGAGATCGGGACTGAGGGCATTCAGGGCCTTGGGGCGATTCAGCCGGATGAGACCGACGCGATCAGCGGTCATCTCGACAAGGATATTTTCGTATGACATAGGTCATGCTCCGTTTGGTTGATGGTTTGGCGCCGTTCGTGCGTCTGTAGCGTGAACCGTGATGGGTGGAGGCGGGGATTGGTGCGGCAAGCATACCACATCGGCGTCATCCGCGTTCATCGGCGTAGCCTCGCAGAAAAGCAGCGACGGCGGCGCGCACGGCGGCGCCATCGGGCAGATCGAGGACGCGGCGGGCCAGGCTTTGCGCTTCGGGCAGGGTCAGCTTCGCCAACAGCATCTTGGCGCTGGCGATGGCGGGCGCGGCCATGCTGAACTCGTCCAGGCCCAGGCCCAGGAGGATGGGGATGGCCTGCGGCTGCCCGGCCAGCTCGCCGCACAGGCCCACCCACTTGCCCCGGCTGTGGGCGGCGTCGATGACGCCGGCGATCTGCCGCAGCAGGGCCGGGTGCAGAGGGTCGGCCAGGGCCGCCACGCGAGCGTTGCCGCGGTCGACGGCAAAGGTGTATTGGGTGAGGTCGTTGGTGCCGATGCTGAAGAAATCGACCAGCGGGGCCAGTTGGTCGGCCAGGGTTACAGCCGAGGGGACTTCGATCATGATCCCGGTCGGGATCGCAGCCCGGTGCTCGACCCCTGCCGCCGCCAACTCCGCCGTCGCTTCGGCCAGCAAAGCCTGCGCGGCCAGCACCTCGGCCGGGATGCTGATCATCGGGAACATCACCCGCACATCGCCCGCCACCGCCGCCCGCAAAATCGCCCGCAACTGCACCTTGAAGAAATCGGGCAGGGCCAGCGAGATGCGGATCGCCCGCCAGCCCAGGAAGGGGTTGGCCTCGGCCGGCAGGTTCAGATAGGGGGCCGGTTTATCGCCGCCGATGTCGAGCGTGCGGATGATGACCGGTCGCGGAGACATGGCGCGGGCGACCTGGGCATAGACCTCGGTCTGCTCGTCCTCGCTGGGCGGCGCCAGCCGATCCTGGAACAGGAATTCCGTCCGCAGCAGGCCCACGCCCTCGGCCCCGGCCGCGATGGCGGCCTGCGCTTCGGCGGCCACGGCCAGATTCGCCACCACCTCCACCCGCCTGCCATCCTTCGTCCTGCCTTCTGCCTGCGCCAGGCGTTGGGCAACCTGTCGCCGCGCTGCTTCCTCGGCCTGCTGTGTTCGGTACGACACCTGCGTGGCTTCGTCCGGCTCCAGGAAGAGGACCCCCGCGGCGCCGTCGATGGCCAAGCGGTCGCCCTCCTTGATCTGGCGCAGATTCTCCTCGCCCAACCCCACCACCGCCGGGATGCCCAGGCTGCGGGCGAGGATGGCGGTATGTGCGGTCGGCCCGCCCAGGGCGATGCCAAAACCGGCCACCTTGCTGCGGTCGAGGTTAGCGGTTTGAGAGGGAGTCAGGTCGAGGGCCAGCAGGATGGCCTCGTCGGGCAGATCCAGGCGCGTCTCCCCGGCCCCGGCCAGCAGGCGGAGGACGCGCGCCCCCACATCGCGCAGATCGGCGGCGCGCTCCTGGAAGCGGGGGCCGGTCATCGCCTGGTAGCCGCGGGCGGCGACCTCGGTCGCTTCGAACACAGCTGCTTCGGCGCTGGCAGCTCGCTCGAAGATGGCGGCGCGGATGGCTGCCTCCAGGTCGGGGTCGGCCAGGGCCAGGGCATGGGCCTGAAAGATGCGGGCCTGCGCCTCGCCCAGCTCGCGCCCCATGCGTCCGGCCAACGCCGCCAGGTCCTCTCGGGCCTGTTGGCTGGCCGCCGTAAAGCGCGCCCATTCGACCGCGGGATCGGCGGCTGTGGCCGGATACTGCCCCGCCCCCGCGCCCCCGGCCTCTGCCAGCCAGACGGCCCGGCCCACGGCCAGCCCCGGCGAGCCGGCCAGCCCGCGCAGGACGGCCCGACCCGACCCGGTGGGCGACTCTGCGGCCACGGGCGCGGCCATTGGCGGCGCTTCGGCCTCGCCAAACCCTGCCTCGACCAGAGCCACCAGCGCCGCCAGCGCCGCTTCGGCCTCCGGCCCAAACGCGGCCAGATCGATCACGTGCCCCTGCTCGGCCCCCAGCGCCAGCACCTGATTGAACCGTTTGGCGTCGGCCGGCCCCGCGCCCGTGCTCAGGTTGCGGACGCCGATCTCAGCCGGGAAGGTGGCGGCCAGCTGGACGAACTGCACAGCCGGCCCAAAATGCAGCCCGGCCGGATTGACCAACCTCACCCTCGCCGTCACCTGCCCGCCGATCATACTCCCCTCTCCAATCTCCAATCTCTCATCTCCCATCTCCAATCCCCGCTCCCCCCCCAACGCCTCCCGCTTCGGCGCCATCGCCTCGGCCGCCTCGCGCTGCACCGCCGCCAAATCGGCGCCGATGGATGCCTGCACGGCCGCTGCCATGGCGCCTTCGATGAACGGCCCGGCGCTGAGCCGAACCCGCGCCGCCTGCTCAGGGTCCATGAATTCCAGGGCGGTCTCGGCGCTGAGGATGGCGCTGCCCAAATCCATCAGCACCAGCACGCCGTCGTCGTCATACACCGACTGGATGGCCTCGAGGATGGCCAGGGCATCGGTGCCGAAGGGGAAATCGGGGTCGCCAGTGCCGCCGACCGCAGCGAGGGCCGCCCGGCCCTGCACCTGCTGCCCGGCCAGTGCTTTGGCCGCCTGCGCCAGTTCATGGCTATGGGAAACGAGGACGATGCCGACCATGTTGTTACTGGCCCGCCAACGCCGCCACCAACTCGCGATTGAAATCGGGGATGTCCTCGACCACCCGCCCCCAAACAATGTTGCCATCGCGGAAGGCGGGGGCCTCGACCCAGGTGGCGCCGGCGTTTTCCAGGTCGTCCTTGATCCCCAGCGAACCGGTGGCCCGGCCCCCGGCTACAATCCGGGCGGAGATGCCCACCAGCCCGGCATGGCAGATCATGCCGATGATCTTGCCCTGCCGGTGGACGGCGCGCACCAGCCCGGTGACGGCGGGGTAGCGACGAATTTTGTCGGGCGCCCAGCCGCCGGGGATGACCAGGGCATCGAACTGGCTGGCATCGACCTCAGAGGCGGCGACAGCGGCCGTGGCGGTCAGGCCGCCGCTCTTGGAGGGGTAGACCTCGCCTGCTTTGAGGCCGACGGTGACGACCCGCGCCCCTTCTTCGACCAGGCGCATGTAGACAACCCAGAATTCGAGGTCCTCGAAGCCGGGACCGACAAGGAAAGCGATGGTTTTGTTGTGGAGGGGCATGTTGCGTGTTCCGTGGTGCGTGTTCCGGGTTCCGTGGTGCGTGTTCCGTGATGCGTGGGCGTAGCAGGGCTATGCGTGCCATTCGTACATTCGTGTCATTCGTCCATTCGTGTCATTCGTGATGGCCAGAGCTTTTGACAAGGCAGGACGAATGGTAGTAGGATGGTAGGATGAAAGTCAAGACATCGATCACTTTGTCCGAGGCGCTGCTGATCGCCATCGACGAGCGGGCCGAACTGGAGGGCAAGAACCGCTCGGAGTACATCGAAAGCGCGGTCTGGGCCACCATCCGGCGGGCCGAACGCGAGGAGCAGGAAGCAAGCGACCGTGAAATCCTGGTCCGGCGGGCCGCGGGCATCAACCAAGAGCTCGCCCAGGCACTGGCGCAGCAGGGGGTGCGATGAGGCGGGGCGATGTCTATCTGGTCGAGCAGACGAACGGCGGGCTGAGGCGCGGGCGCTTATTCGTCGTCCTCGGCCGCCAACTGGCGCTGGATTCCGATCTGGCGACCGTTATCTGCGCGCCGATTGTCAATAGCTATGTCGGGCTGGCGACGCAGACGCCGGTCGGGGCGGCGGATGGGCTGCCGGTGGAGGGTGGCATCTACTGCGAGGCGCTGGTGAGCCTGCCGAAGACGGCGCTGACGCGGCTGGTGGCCTGCCTGGGGGCTGAGAAGCTGAAGGCGGTGGAGAAGGCGCTGGCGGTGGCGCTGGATCTGCCTGTTCGCTGATCTTGGTACGCGGATGAACGCGGAGAAACGCGGATAGCTATTATTGGCAGGTCGGGCAGCCTTCGACATCGACGGTGGCGGCAAGGATGGCATCGGTGAGGGCGGCGGAGTCGCAGTCGAGGAAGCCGGTGGCGCCGCAGCGGCGGCAAGCGTACCATCCCGCCCTCACGTCCGCAAACGCTGCGCCCGGCCCCAGATCGATGACCTCCACCCCCATCCGCCAGCGGGCATTGGTGACCAGACGCTGGCAACCGGCGGCGCGCAGCTTCTGTACATAGAGGGCATAGTGCGTGCAATGCCGCATCAGCAGCACGGTCAGGGTCACGCCGGGCGGGATCGGTTCGCTGCGGGCATCGGTGCAGCGGGCGTGCAGGTTGGGCGGGAGCGGGAAAACGGCGCCAGCGAGCACATCCGGCTGGTTCTCCCAGGCGAAAACGCGCCGGGCGACAGACGCCAACCGCCGCGCCAGCCGCAAATCCCCGGCCCCGATCTCCAGGACGACATCGGTGGGGTGGACGGCAGCCAGCACGGCGGCGTAGGTGGCCTCGTCGTAGGGCGCCCAGCGCGCTTCCCAACTATCCAGGGACATCGCTCAGGCCGTGGTCAACTTCCGCTTCTCCAAATCATACAGCCCATAGGCCGCGGCCAGCACCTCGATCGGGTGGCGGCAGGGGAGACCGGTGCCGGCTTCGATCTGCCAGCGACAGGTCTCGGAGGTGCAGGCCGTCATCTTGACGGCGTCGCCCTGCTCGCGCACGAAGCGGAACAACTCCTCGCCCACGTCCATGGCGATCTGGTATTTCTCTTTCTTGTAGACGTAGGTGCCGGCGCCGCCGCAACAGCGGGCGCAACTCTCGCGCAGGTCGAGGCCGGGGATCAGCGAGAGCACCTCCATCACCGGTGAGCCGAGGTGATGGGCGCGGTACTGGCAGGGGGCGTGATAGGGCAGCACCATGTCCAACCGCTTGAAGTCGGTGCGCAGTTGGCCCTGGTCGTACAGGTCGCGCAACCACTCGAACATATCCCACACCGCCATCTTCAGGTCATGGGCGGGTTGGGTGTGGATGTCGAGCATGTCCGGCGCTTCTTCTTTCAGGGTCAGGGTGCAGCTGGTGCTGGTGCCGACGATGACATGGCCCTGTTGGGCCAGCGGCGCCAGCTTCTCCAGGTTGCCCTGGTGATATTTTTCGGCGGTCGGGAAGTCGGCGTTGTTCAACAGCGGCAGGCCGCAGCAGTTCTGCGGCGGGACGATGACTTCGTAGCCGTGGTGCTCGAACACCGCCACCGCCGCCTTGCCCACGAACGGCTCGTAGTACATGGTCGAACAGCCGTGGAAATAGACCACCTTCTTATCCGCTTTCAGGCGCTGGCCGGCCGTGCGCTGAAGCCAGGAAGCAAACGTGCCCTCGGTGCTCCAGCGCGGCATCTGCGCCTGGCTGGAAATGCCCATCACTTTCTCGGCCATCGTCCGCGCCAGGCCGTTGTTCATGGCAAAGTTGGCCAGGCCGGGGGCGATCATGCCCATCCGCCCCAGCATATCGCTGCGCCCCAGCAGCCGGTTGCGCAAGGGGATGCCGTGCTCGGCGGCAAGGGCGGCGCGGGCGCGGGTATTGATCTCGGCGATGCGCACCCCGGTCGGGCAGACTTCGTTGCAGACGCGGCAGCCAGAGCAGTAGTCGACCGAATGGTCGGGTGAGTGCGGTTGGCCGTTCTCGCGAAAGCGTTGGGCCTGGGGGCCGACATATTTGGGGCCGGGGAAAAGGTCGGTGACCTCAGCAACCGGACAATAGCTGCTACAGATATTGCACTTGATGCATTCGTCCAGGGTAGGGCCTACCGATTCCCAGCTTGTTGTGTGCATAAGAGGTTCCTTGTTTCGTATTTCGTGTTTCGTGTTGCGTATTGCGTATCGATTGAGTTGTTTTACGGAATACGCAACACGCAACACGTATCACTTCCTGCTCATCTGCGCAATTCTTAGACCTGCGGCATAGCCGGTAGCCAGGGCTGCGCCTTCCAGACTGCGCTGCAGGATGGGGTTGTCGTTGGCCAGCAGGTCGCCCACAGCCCAGAGATTGTCGTAAACCAGATTGCCGGCCCCCTCCAGTGGCTGCATCCGGGCGTCGGTCAGCACCCCGCCAGTGTAGACGGGATGGCCGTCGGGGTTGATGAAGGCCGGCCGGAACCATTTGCTGCGCTGCTGGGGCGTAGTCAGGGGCAGGTCGAAGATCACTTCCCACACCCGGCCGGTGTGGTCGCTGTCAAAGCCGCCGCCCATGATCCCACCCGTGGCCAGCACGAACTGCTGGGCCGAGTGCTTGAGCGGCCGGGCGGTGGTCGCGGTCTCCACCCACTCGATATGGCCGTTGCGGGTGGCGGCCCCCCTGGCTTCGAGGCCAATCTCGACTCGCACGCCCATCTGCCGCAGTCTGTCGCGCAGGGCCATGTACAGGCGCATTCCCGGCACACTGGGCGGCAGGGTGGGGATCTCGAACACGGGCGCGCCAACCTGTTGTTGCACATCGGCCCAGGCTTTCGTGGGGGCCTCCAGGCCGAGGATGGGAGGCAGGCCCACGCGCTCACCTGGCTGCACGATTTTCTTGATCGCCGCCGCCAATTTGCCACGACGGGCGGGGTCGTCCATCCCTTGCGCCTGCTGGACGGTGTTGCTATCGTTGCGGTCGGTGAGCAGGTCGAACGGCAGCAGGGCCGCCCGCGCCCGTTGCCCGGCTTTGCCCAGGTTTTCGGCCACCAGGTGGGGATAGAAATCTCGCAAGCCGGCGAAGCCAACGATCAGCATCGGCTCGTCGCGGCTCAGGTCGCCGGCCAGCTGCGACTGGGGGGCCAGAAAGGTAGGGCGGGCGGCGCCGACGGCGGTGGGGAGCAGGAGGTTGTCGCCGGAGGTTTGTGCGCCGATATAGGGCAGACCCATGTCCGAGGTCAGAGCGGCGAAGCTATCCAACGCCGCCTGCACCTGCCTGGCGCCCAGAAGCGCATAGGGGTGCTGGGGCTGGTTCTCGGCCAGCCAGCCGGCGATGAAATCGAGAGGGCGGGCGATGGGCCGCTGGGGATCCAACGGCGCATAGCCGAAAAGGTCGATCGTGCCTGCGCCCCAGTGCAGCGATCCCAGGCCCTTGGCAATGACTTTGGCCTTCAAACCGGTCTGGGCGACGGTGTAGGCGGCCGTCAGCCCGCTGAGACCGGCGCCGATGACGAGGACATCGTTCATTTGGGCGCCTCCAGTTTGTCGTTGGGCGTGGTGTCGTAGTGGTAGAAGTCGGTCAGTGGGCTGCTCAGGTCGGATTCGGGCAGGTGATCGACGTTGAGCAGGCTGAGGTAGATCATCTCGTCCAGCCGCTCCTGCTTGAGTTGCTGGCCCCAAAGGATGGGGGTGACGCCTTTCCAGCGTTCTTGCAGGAAGTCGCGCAGCAGGAGGTTGGGGTTGAACAGGACCGGGAGCGCGCCGGCGGCCTGGCGAAGGATGCTCGTCGGCCCGGTCTGCCGTTTGGGTGACTGCACATAGGCCACATCCCAATTGGCGGCCTCGCTGGTTTGCTCGCCCGCTTCGCCCGACCAGGCCCCGGCCTGGCCCAGCTCATGGATGATGCCCACCGACCGATAGGTGCACCACCCGCCCTGGCATGGCCCCATGCCCAGCCGCACATCACGGCGCAGATCGTCGAGGGTGAGGGTGGGGTTATTCCGGGCCGCGGCTTCCAACATCGGACGAGTCACCAGCTCGCATTCGCACACAAGCTGGCCCTGCAAATGGGCGTCTTCGATCTCGTGCAGGCGATGGCCGAGCCAGTAATGCCCCTGCTCGGCGCCGGGGACGGTGGACTGGGCGGTCACGCAGGCTTTGCGTGCGCCCAGTTGCTCGCAGGCTTTGTCCACCGTCTTCTCGGCCATCAGCCGAAAGGTCGTCCACTTGCCGCCGGTGATGGTGAGGAAACCGGCGACGTTGTGCCGGGCCTTGTGATCCAAGAGGGCGAACTGCCGCGTGGCCTCGCGGCTGGCCCCGGCATAATCTTCCTGATACAGCGGCCGCACACCCGCCCAGGCCCGCACCACTCGCGCCTGGCTGATGCCGGGGATCAGGCGTTCGCCTTCGTCCAGCATCAGTTGCACTTCCCACGGCTCGATGCGCAGGTTTTCGGGGTCGGTCACGCGTTCGTCGGTGGTGCCGATCACGGCCACGGTGTGCACTGGCACGATGATGTCGCCATCGGATGGCTTTTTGCAGCGGTTCAACACCGTGTTGGTGAGGCGATGGCTCATGGCCACCATCGTGCCCTTGCCGGGGACGACGCTGATCGTGATCCTGGCCAACCCGGTGACTTTGTTGGCCCAGGCGCCGGTGGCGTTGATGACCATCTGGCTGCGGATTTCGATCTCCTCCCCCCGCGCGACATCGCGCACCCGCGCCCCCACCACCCGCCGGCCCCCGTCGTCCGGGACGATGATCAGATCGACCAGCTCGTGATAGTTGAGGATGCGCGCGCCGGCCAGCCGCGCCGCCTGAGCAGTGGCATGGGTGGCCAGAAAGCTGTCGGCCGAGCCATCGGGGACCTCGAACACCCGGCTGAGGCGCCGATTGAGCAGCGGCTCGCGGCGCAGGGCCTCGGCAACCGAGATTTCGGCGCAATCGACGCCGGTCTTGACGCACCCTTCGAGGAATTTGTCCGGGTACTCGCCTTCGTCTTCGGGCGTGACGACGAAAAAGCCGCCGGTGTCTTCGATGCAGTGAGTGTGGGTTCTGCGCAGAATGCGGTTTTCGTGAATGCACTCGGTGGCGCTTACCGGGTCTTTGACCACGTAGCGGCCGCCGCTGTGCAGCAGACCGTGATAACGGCCTGTGGTGCCGTGGGTAAGGTCGCGCTTTTCGACCAGCACAACCTGGAAACCGCGCAAAGCGGCATCCCAGGCCACCCCTGTGCCGGTGGCGCCGCCGCCAACGACCAGGATTTCAGTTTCGATGCGCTTCATTGTTAGATTTTCCGTCGTCTGCACCCAGAAAAACGGGGCGCCCCGTGTGAAGCGCCCCGTTTTCTGGAAGAGGGAATTACTCGTCCAGCCAGTTCATCGAGCGCTGGACGGCCTTGAGCCAGCCCTTGTACAGGCTAGCGCGGGTGGCATCGTCCATGGCCGGGTTCCAGGTGTGGTCGATCTGCCAGTTCTGGCGCAGGTCTTCCAGGTTGCCCCAGTAGCCAGTCGCCAGGCCGGCGGCATAGGCCGCGCCCAGAGCCGTCGTTTCGGCCACCACCGGGCGCACCACCGGCACGTCGAGGATGTCGGACTGGAACTGCATCAGGGTGTTGTTGTAGACCATGCCGCCATCTACCTTCAGCGCCGTCAGCTTGACGCCGGAGTCTTTCTCCATGGCATCGAGCACTTCGCGCGTCTGGTAGGCAGTCGCTTCCAGGGCGGCGCGGCACATGTGGTACTTGTTGATGTAGCGCGTCAGGCCGACGATGGCGCCGCGGGCGCTGGACTGCCAGTAAGGGGCGAAGAGGCCAGAGAAGGCGGGGACGAAGTAGATGCCGCCGCTGTCGGGAACCTGCTTGGCATAGTCTTCGATGTGCTTGGAGAAATCGAAGAAGTCCATGTTGTCGCGCAGCCACTGCACCAGGGCGCCGGTGATGGCGATGGAGCCTTCCAGACAGTAGACGGCCGGGGCGCTGCCCATCTTGTAGCCCAGGGTGGTGAGCAGGCCGCTGTTGCTGGGCACGGGCGAGGTGCCGGTGTTGAGCAGCATGAAGCAGCCGGTGCCGTAGGTGTTCTTGGCTTCGCCGACGCCGAAACAGGTCTGGCCGACGAGGGCGGCTTGCTGGTCGCCCAGGTCGCCGCAGACGGGCACGCCGTTCCAATGGCCGTAGACGGCGGGGTCGCTGGAAGGACGGATGGTCGGCAGCATCTGCCGCGGGATGCCCATGGTGGCCAGGATGCCATCGTCCCAGTCCAGGGTCTCCAGGTTCATCAGCATGGTGCGGCTGGCATTGGAGACATCGGTGACATGAGCGCCGCCGTTGGGGCCGCCGGTGATGTTCCAGATCACCCAGGTGTCGATATTGCCGAAGAGGGCGTCGCCGCGTTCGGCGGCGGAACGCACACCATCGACATTGTCGAGGATCCATCGCACCTTGGGGCCGGAGAAATAGGTGGCCAGCGGCAGGCCGACTTTGCCACGGAACCGATCCTGACCGCCGTCCTTAGCCAACTCGTTGCAGATCTTGTCGGTGCGGGTGTCCTGCCAGACGATGGCGTTGAAGTACGGTTTGCCGGTGTTCTTGTTCCAGACGACGGTGGTCTCGCGCTGGTTGGTGACGCCAATGGCGGCCAGGTCGCCGGCGGTGAGACCGGCCTTCTTGAGGGCGCCGGCCATGACATCGTTGGTGCGGGCCATGATCTCCATCGGATCATGTTCGACATAGCCCGCCTGTGGATAGATCTGTTCGTGTTCCATTTGGTGCACACCGACAACACCGCCGCTGTGATCGAAGATCATGAAACGGGTGCTGGTGGTACCCTGATCGACTGCGCCTACGTATTTAGACATGGTGTCGAACTCCTTTGTTCAAGGCAATGGCGTTGGGTGCAACGCCGGTCGAGGATGGCAGGCAACGGCGCCTGTCATTGTTTGGGTGGATGGCCCACGGCTTGGGCTCATTGGTTCTCGCTGCCCAGGCTATCGGCCGCGCAGCGAATGAGAAGATAGGAGGAGGTGGCGCCGGGGTCCTGGTGGCCGATGCTGCGCTCGCCCAAGTAGCTGGCCCGGCCTTTGGTGGCCAACATGGGAATGGTGGCATTCATGCCCTGTTCGGCGGCGGCGGCGGCGGCTTCGAGGGCCGCGCTCAGGCTGGCGCCGTCCTCCACGGCCTGGCGTAAGGCCGCGCAGGCGGGGGTGAGGGCATCGACCATGGTCTTTTCGCCGGTGGCGGCCTTGCCGCGCTGTTGCACACCCGCCAGCCCGGCCTCCAGGGCGCCGGCGAAGTCCGATGCCGAAAGCTCCAGCTTGCCGTCGGTGGCGGCGCCGGCGCGCATGAACAGGGTGCCATAGAGGGGGCCGCCGGCGCCGCCCACGGTGGAAACGAGCGTCATCCCCGTCTGCTTGAGGATGGCGCCGATGTCCTTGTCGGCGACGGCGGTCAGCTTATCGACGACGGCAGCGAAGCCACGGTCCATGTTGGCGCCGTGGTCGGCGTCGCCGATGGCCGAATCCAGACGGGTGAGATAGTCCTTGTTCTCGCCGAGCACCTGGCGGTAGCATTGCAGCCAGGAAAGGATGGCGTCGCGTGTGATCACGGGTTGTCTCTTTTGGGGGGGCGGGGCAGATGGAGAGTCGCAGGTGGCAAGTCGCAAGTCGCAGGTGGCAGGTTCTTCGTTGATTGTTGATTGTTGACTGTTGACTGTTTTCTTGTCTACTTGTCTACCTGTTTCCTTGTCTACTTGCCTACTCGATTACCAACGCAGCGCCGGGGTGTTCACGGGTGCATCCCACAGTGAGAGCAGTTCGTCATCCGCCTTCAGCAGTGTGATCGAGCAGCCCTGCATCTCGAGGGAGGTAATGTAGTTGCCCACCAGGCTGCGGGCGATGCTGACGCCGCGCCCCTGGCAGATTTCGGCCAGCTTGCGGTAGATGATGTAAAGCTCGATCACCGGTGTCCCGCCCATGCCGTTGACCATGGCGATGACCCGGTCGCCGGACTTGAAGGGCAGATCATCGAGGATGGGCATGGCCAGCATCTCAGTGATCGCGTCGGCGTTCTGCAAGGCGATGCGTCTGCGGCCAGGTTCGCCGTGGATGCCGATGCCGATCTCGATCTGGTCTTCGGGCAGGTCGAAGGTGGGTTTGCCGGCATGGGGCACGGTGCAGGAGGTGAGGGCCATGCCCATGCTGCGGCCCCAGCCATTGACCTTGCGGCAGAGGTCGGCGACTTCGGCCAGGCTGCGGCCGGCTTCGGCGCCGGCGCCGCAGATTTTCTCGGCCAGCACAGTCGTGCCAACCCCGCGGCGGCCGGCCGTGTAGAGGCTATCCTGCACGGCCACATCGTCGTCGATGACCACGCTGGCCACTTCGACGCCGTCCATCTGCGCCATCTCGGCGGCCATCTCGAAGTTGAGCACATCGCCGGTGTAGTTCTTGACGATATGGAGCACACCAGCGCCGCCATCGACGGCCATCGTTGCCGCCTGCATCTGGTCGGGCGTGGGCGAGGTGAAGACGGCGCCGGGGCAGGCGGCATCGAGCATCCCCATGCCCACGAAACCGCCGTGCATCGGTTCGTGGCCGCTGCCGCCGCCGGAGATGACGCCGACCTTGCCCTTGACGGGGGCATCGGCGCGCACGACATAGTTCGGGTCGAAGTGCACGCGCACCAGGTCGCCGTGCGCCAGGGCCACGCCCTGCAAAGCTTCGGTGACGACATCTTCAGGTTTGTTGATCAGTTTCTTCATGGTCGAACCTCCGACTTACCTTCAGACAAGGTGGCCCTGAGGGTTGATTGCGCGTTTTGCATCGCCGACTGCGTGTACAGCGTCGGTGGACTGTACAACGACTTGCCGGCTTAACAGTCAGCGCGCATCTTCACCCCCAGGGCCGTACGGAAACTACATCAGAGCGCCGAAGAGAAGGGCGGCGATGACCGCGCCGACGATCGGGCCGACAACGGGGATCCAGGAGTAGCCCCAGTCGCTGCTGCCCTTACCAGGAATGGGCAAAAAGGCATGGGCGATACGGGGGCCCAGGTCGCGGGCCGGGTTGATGGCGTAGCCGGTGGGGCCGCCCAACGACAGACCGATCACCCAGACCAGGAACGCCACAGGGATGATGCCAAGCGCGCCCATGTTGAGCGAGAACGGCGAACCTGACATATCACCCGTCACACCTTTGATGCCCAGAATGCCGAACATGAGGGCGAAGGTGCCGATGATCTCGCAGACCAGGTTCCAGGCCGTGTTGCGGATGGCCGGGCCGGTGGAGAAAACCGCCAACTTGAGGCCAGGGTCCTTGGTCTCGGCCCAGTGCGGGAAGTAGGCCAGGAAGACCAGGATGGCGCCCAGGATGGCGCCGATGAACTGGCCGATGATGTAGATGGGAACGTCACCCCAGGAGGTCGAGCCGGCCAGCGCCAGGCCAATGGTGACGGCGGGATTCAGGTGCGCGCCGCTGACAGACGCGGCGATGTAAGCGCCCACGAACACCGCCATACCCCATGCCGTGGTGATGACGATCCAGCCTGAGCTATTGCCTTTGGTTTTCCCAAGCAACACGTTGGCCACCACGCCATCACCCAGCAGGATCAGGAACATGGTGCCGATGATTTCACCGATCAGGATATGACCAGTAGTCATGTTCTACCTCGTTGTAGAAAGAGTGAGAAGAGGATGTCGAGCAATGAACGAACAACGTCCGACTCTTTAGAACTGCCACAGGTGTCGCTATTCGGTTGTCAGGCGCCTCCTTTCCCCAATCCCTTTGCCCCTGGGCGAATGCCCCCTGGCTGTCTCGCCCAACCCAACGTTCGGAATCCGCGCGTGCCAGCACTGCCGGGGAGCAGGAACGTCAAGGCACATGACCGGAGGGGAGTACATCATGCCAGACTCTGAACGCGAAGGGAGCTACGGATCAACAGCGCCGGCTATCGAAAACGGCGCCATTGGGGGCTATGAAACTAGAGGCGAGGGCGACACGCGGGGTCGATTGGATCCGCAGGCGCCATCGCCGGCGAGCTCTGTCAGTTCAACCTGATCTGACAAGCGGGGAGTATAGCAGCCGTTCCCCGCAAATGCAAATCCTGATGACTTGGTTGTGAACGCTAACAATACTAAGGAAAGCCCCGCCGCTGTTCTTTCAGGCTCACCCAGCGGGTGTGGCCGATGATGATATGGTCGAGCAGTTCGATGCTGAGCAGCTTGCCGGCATCGACGACCTGCCGGGTCAGGTGGATGTCTTCGGGCGAGGGGGTCGGGTCGCCGCTGGGGTGGTTGTGGGCCAGGATGATGGCGGCGGCGTTGCGGCGGATGGCCTCGCGAAAAAGCTCGGCCACGCGCACCGAGGCGCTGTTGAGCGAGCCTTTGTAGATGGTGGGCGTGGCGATGACGTAGTTGCGGCTATCGACCAGCACGGCCTTGACGTGTTCCTGCTCGGCATAGGCCACTTCCGGCGACAGCAAGCGCACGACGGCGTCGGGCGTCTGCACCTGGGGCCGGCTTTCGGGGCTGGCCAGGAGGACGCGGCGGCCCAGTTCGATGGCGGCCAGGATCTGGGAGGCTTTGGCCGGGCCGACGCCGTGGTGCTCCTGCAATTGCTCGAACCCGGCCTCGCCCAGTTCCCGCAGGCTGGAGTTGTAGTGGCGCATGAGGGCGGTGGCCATGTCGATGACGTTGATGCCCTCGGCGCCGCTGCGCAAGATGATGGCGATGAGTTCGGCGTCGCTCAGCGACGAGGCCCCATGCCGGGCCAGGCGCTCGCGCGGGCGGGCGTCGACCGGCAGATCGGCGATGGTGTAGTAGGTCAGTGAGGGCGAGGATTCGCGCATCAGGGTTCGGGCTGGCCGGCGGGCAGGTTTTGGTCGAGCATGGCGCGCAATTGGCCGCGGCGGTCGGCCGAGAGTTGCAGCCGCTGGAGCACCTGGTCGAGATGGCTTTGGAGATGTTCGGGGGCGGCGGCGGGCGCGGCGGCGGGCGGCGGCCCATTTTTCGTCTTTTTGCCGGCCTGCTGATTCTGTTCCAACCTCGCCCATCCCACCGCGTCCACCCATACTTCCACCAGGGCGCCATCGTCGGCCAGATAGGCAGCGGGCACCTCGACGATCATGGTCAGGCGGTCGTCATCGCCGAACTCGAAGGCGTGCCGCACGGCGTCGGG
Source organism: Caldilineales bacterium (assembly GCA_019695115.1). Lineage (GTDB taxonomy): Bacteria > Chloroflexota > Anaerolineae > J102 > J102 > SSF26. The sequence goes on from JAIBAP010000001.1 coordinate 134,927, forward strand.
GTCGTGGACGCCGGTCGGTGGGCGTCCGTCCGTGGGCCTGGCCGGGGTGGTTGGCCGGGCAGGGGAGGAGGCCGGGGCCGCGACCACCGGCGGGGCCTCTGTCCTCGCCAGGGGAGGAGCGGGGGGCGGGTTTCGCTGCCCGGCGAACAAGCGCAAGGCCAGATAGACGCCGGCCAAAGCAAAGCCGCCCAGAATGAGGCCCTGAATGATCCAGTTGAGGATGAGCGTCCAGTTTGCAGTCATCGCGTGCACCGATGCGGGGGATGGGCGGAGTATAAAGGCGGCAGGGGGCAGGGGGCAAGTCGCGGGTGGCAGGTGGCAGGTCGCAAGTCGCAGGTGGCGGAGCTTGTCCTGAGTGTAACGAAGGATCGCAGATGGCCGAGATATGAACTCCCACCCTGTCTTTCCGAACGGGTCAATCCGGCGTTCTGTCGCTTCGATCCGCCAGTGAGGAATCCCCAAGCTGGAAGTTCATACGCATTGCTATCCAACTTGTCTACTTGGTTCCTTGTCTACTTGTCTACTTGTCTACTTGTTTCCTTGCCTACTTCAACACCACCGGCAGATAGAGCGCCTTCGGCCCCGTCGTCACCTGTTTAGGCTGGGCCTGGTTGTCGGACTGATCCTGGGCGTAGAAAACGACGCGGTAAGCTCCCTGCTCGCCGAAGCCGCCCGGATAGCTGACCCGATAGCGCCCGGTCTGCCCGGCCACAGGCTCCAGCCGCAGCAGCGGCGCGCCCAGATCCAATGTCGTGCTCGATGGCTCCTCGAACGAGGGCGGGTACACCGCTGCATACACCAGTTCCACCGGCTCGGAGCCGGCCTCGACCTGGGCCTCGAGGGCGCCGGAGCCGGCCGCCACCGACACCGTGGCGCTGAGGATGTGGGGCGGATTGGCGCCAAAGAAGCGGGTGACATAGCGGCCCTGGGCGATGGCCCCATCCAGCGGGCTGAGGATGCCATCGCCGTTGTCGTCCATCAACGGGGCCTGGCGGTTGCCGGTCGTCTGCACGGCCGCCCGCGCCTGGTCGAAGCAGGCTTTCAGGCTGCCGCTGGCCGAGATGCAGGAGAAGAAGGCGTCGGAGAAGTAGGCGCCCTGGGCCGAGGCATAGGCGTTGAAATCACGATTGGTGGAGGTGATGACCACGCGGCCGGGCTTGGAGAGGCTTTGAAGGGGGTCGCCGACGCGGTCGATGAAGCTGCCGGAATGGCAGGCTTCGATGACGATGTTGATCTCGTCGGCCCCAACGGCGTTCTCCAGGTTCGTCAGCCAGCCATCGAGACTGGCCGGGGTCACGCGGCCGGCGGCGCTGCAGCCATCGACGCAAAAATAGTCGATCTCGCCGTGATCCATCAGGTAGAGGAAGAGCGGTTTGCCGGGGCCGATGCGGCCGCCAGCAGCGGCCCAGCCTTCGATGGCCTGCTGCAAGGCGGCGGGGCTGGCGATGGCGTCGTTGTCGCTGTCGCCATCGCCGTCGGCATCCTGCGAGGTGGGGGCGAGATAGTAGATGTCGTCGTCACTGAACCCGGCCCCGCGATAAACGCGGTAGGCGCGGTTGGCGGCGTTGTCGATGTTGGTCTGCAGGCTGAAGGTTTCGTTGTGCCCCGCCAGGATGATCACCGCACCGGCGGCGCCGGTCGGACGGTTGATGGTCATCGTCTGAACGCCCTCGTTGCCCACGGCGTCGAAGGCAGTGACCTGGATGGCGTTGGCGCCCGGCCCCAGGCTGACGCTGGCGATCTGGAACTGGTCGCTGGCCCCCTCCAGGCTGTAGTCCCACCACTCCAGGTTGCGGGTGAGATTGCGCACACGCACGCGGCTGAGGTTCTCGCCGGCATCTGCGGCCACACCGCCCAGAGCGATGGCAGCTTGCGTGGTGGTGAAGACGTCGGTGGCGCCGGGCTGCTCGACCGTAACCGTGGGATGCGTGGCATCTTGGGGGGCCAGTGGCCGGCACGAGACCTCGACCGATTTGTCGCCCTCGTTGCCGCTGAAGTCGATGGCGCTCACCCGGATCTTGTAGAGGGCGCCGGTGGTGAGGCCGCCCAACTCGAAGTAGGTCAGGTCGCCGCCAGCAACTTCTTCGGCGCCGTTGACAGTGTTGCCTTCGTTGGCGTAGTAGACGACATAGGCGGCGACATCGTAGTCGGCGCTGCGTTGCCATTGGATGGCCAACGTGGTCGGGTTCTTGGCGGCGCAGCGGGGCGAGCGGGGCCGGGCGGGTGGGGTCTGGTCGCGGGTGACGCTGACATCATAGTTGGTGGTCAGGCCAAAGACCGCCGGATCGTGCTGCTGGAAGCGCAGGTAATAGGTGGCGGTGCGGGTGGCGTTGAACTCCAGGCGCAAGGTGCGGCCAAAGGCGTTCTCCTCGCTCTCGAATGCCGGGCGCACGCAGTTATCGAACAGGTAGACGACAGCATCGTTGTCCGGGCCGACGTCGCTGGTCTCGATGATGTAGGTGCGGCCGGCCTCGGCATTGAACTTGACCCAGTCCTGGTCGCCCGGCTTGTGGAAGGTGTGTGTCTGGATGGCGCCATCGGCGGTGATCGTTTTGCCATCGAAGCAGGCATCGTCGTTTTCGTAGGCGTCGCCGGGGAGGGAAGTGGCCGTCGGGGTGGGGGTGACGGTGGGGGTGGGGGTGACGGTCGGCGTCTCGGTAGCGGGGGGGGTGATGGTGGGCGTGGGCGTGATCGTGGGCGTGGGGGTTTCGGTGGCGGTGGGCGTCACGGTCGGCGTCGTGCTGAAGTCGATGACGAATTTGGCAACAAAAGCGTCGGAAGCGCCGCCCGCAAACGAGCCGTGCGTAGCCGGGAAATCGGGCGAACCGGCGCCGCCATCCAAGAACAGATGCCCTTGCGCGTTCATCGCCAGCCCGCGGCTGGCGTCGTTCCCGCTGCCGCCGAAATAGCTGCCGTACAGCAACGCGGCCCCGTCGGCTGAGATCTGGGCCAGGATGACATCATTGCCCCCGTTCGGGGTGGCGTCGAAGCCAACGGCGGTGGTCGGAAAGTCGGTGGAGGCCGAGCCGCCGGCCACGAAGACGGCGTTGCCGGCGTCGAGCGCCAGCCCCGAGGCGCCGTCGGTGGAGTTGCCGCCCAGGTAGGTGCTGAAGATGAGGCCCGAGCCAGATGCATTCAGCCTGGTGATGAAAGCATCGCTGTCGCCGGTCAGATTGCGGTCGTAGGCCCCGGCCGTGGTCGGGAAGTCGGAGGAGAGGGTGTTGCCGGCGATAGTGGCGTTGCCATCGGCATCCACCACCACGCTGTCGCTGTTTTCTTCTTTGCCGCCGCCGACAAAGGTCGAGAAGACGATGGCACCGGTGGCGGCGTCGGCCTTGAGGAGATAGGCGTCGCGCTCGCCGTTGAAGGTGGTGTCGTAGGCGCCGGCGGTGGTTGGGAAGTTGGCCGAAAAGACGCCGCCGGTGATGTAGACGAAGCCGCCGCTGAGGGCGATGTCCTCCGGTTCGTCGTAGTCGCTGCCGCCGTAGTAGGTGCTGAAGACAAGGGGGCTGCCGGCTTGGGGGGCGATCTTGCTCAGGAAGACATCGCGCACGCCGTTGAACGAGGTATCGGGGGCGCCGAAGGTGGTGGGAAAGTCGGAGGAGACGGTGCCGCCGGTGACGAGGATCATGCCCGCCGCATCCACCACCATATCGTCGCCGACCTCGTTGGCGCTCCCGCCCAGATAGGTGCTGTAGAGCAAGGCGCCGCCGGCGGCGTCGAGTTTGGCCACGAAGACATCCTGGCCGCCGTTGTACGACCGGTCGAGGGCGCCGGCGGTGGTGGGGAAATCGGTCGAGTTGGTGTTTCCGCTCAGATGGGCGTTGCCGGCGGCATCGACGTCAAGGCCAAAGGCCCAGTCGGAGTTGCTGCCGCCGAGCACGCTGACATACCCCAGGCTGCCGTCAGGCAGAATTTTGGCCACGAAGGCATCGCGGTTGCCGTTGAACGAGGGGTCGAAACTGCCGGGCGTGGTGGGAAAATCGCCAGAACGCGTGTAGCCGGCCACGAAGACGGCGCCATCGTCAGCCAGGGCCACTTCGTAGCCCTCATCATCGCCGCTGCCGCCGATCAGCCGCGAAAAGACCAGGTCAGTCGAACGCGGCGCGACGGCAGCCCGGCTCTGTTCGGTCCGATTGGCGAAGGGGGAGCGTATGAGATCGCCCTCGATGCGGGCGGCGCCTGGGGCCGGGTCGCGGCTGGGGGTGAGGAGCGGCCAGGTGAGATCGCCGGCGGCCGTGCTCAGGAGGAGGTGATCCCCATCCCGGCGGATGGAGGAAGCGCCCTCGACCCGCATCGCCACCTGATCCCAGGCGCCATCGCCTGACCCCACCAGGCGCAGAGCCAGCCGGCCGTCCTCCTCTCCCATCTCCAGATCCAAGCCCGGATACAAGTCCCGATAGCGCACACCGCCCCAGGCAGGCGCGCCGGCTTGCCAGCCGGCGGGGTCGGCGCCGCGAAAGAAGGAGACGCGGGTCGCCAGCCGGTCGAAGGGCTGGAGTTGGGACCGGGGCCGGCTGCCGGGGAAGGTGATCTTGAGATGGATGCCGGCGCCCTCGTCGCCGGCCGTCTGCGTCAGCCAAATGGCGTCCTCGGCCAGCCAGACATCACCCGCCCCGCCCAGAAGTCGAAAGCGGGCCGGGGCGCTGTACTGGCCGACGTTTTCGACGAAGACGAGCGACGACTGGCCCGGCGACAGCGACACGAGAGCATCGGGTCTGGCCTGGCCCGCAGCCGCCAGACCCAGCGACAAGATCGCCAGGAACAAGAACAAGGGAATGGAGGGATGGAGGCGACGCATGGGATCCTAAACGATGTGAGGATGGCGCCCCTGCCAAAACCCAACCCAGGGCAGGGACAGCGCAAAGCATACAACGAGACGCCAGCGAAAGCGGTAAGCCAGCGCCAAATCGCCCGATTCAGTCTTCAGCGGGCGGCGAAGTAGGCGATGGTGACGCCATCGCCGCCTTCGCCCTGCTCGCCGGTGCGGAAGTTGGCGACGAGGCCATGATTGCGGAGGGCATCGCGCACCACCTGCCGCAGCGCGCCCGTGCCCTTGCCGTGGATGATGCGCACCCACGGCAGGTCGGCCAGATAGGCGTCGTCCAGATAGCCGTCCAGGGCTTCGAGGGCCTCGTCCACGCGGTAGCCGCGCAGGTCCAGCTCCATGCCGGGGGAGGCCGGAGCCGCGACATGCCGGGGTGCAGCCGGCGCGACCGTTTGGGGGCGCTCGCGCAGTTCGAGATTGCCGACCGGTATCTTGAGCCGAAAAGCGCCCATCTGGATCTCGGCCTCGTTCTCGCTCAGCAGGGCGTGAACCGAGCCGCTGCCATGCAGGCTCTCGACCCAGACGATGTCGCCCACCTGCAATGGCCCAACCGGGCGGAGGGGGGCGTCGGCCCGCTCTGGCAGCTTGCGGGCGGCCTCTTGCCGGGTCTGGAAGGCTTTTTCGGCTTCGGCCAGGAAGCGGTCGTGCTGGCTGGGCGCGGCGGGGCCGCCGCTGCGGTCGAAGCGAGCGCGCACGCGGGTGATTTCCTCCCGGATCGCTTCGAGTTCGGCTTGAGCTTCGGCGCGGGTCTCGTTGAGGACGGCGCGGCGGGCTTCTTCGATCTTGGCCAGTTGCGCCCGCAGTTCGGCCTCGCGGGCTGCAACCATGCGCTCCGTCGCTTCTGTCTTCTGTTGCGCGCGTTTGGCAGCGTCGCGCGCCGCCCGGATCTCGGCCAGCAGGCTGTCGGCGGCCAGGCTTTCGGGCTGGACGAGGGTTTCGGCGGCATCGACCAGCGGCCGGGGCACGCCCAGGCGCCGGGCGATGGCGAGGGCGTTGGAGCGACCGGGCAGACCGATGGTCAGCTCGTAGGTGGGGCTGAGCGTCTCCAGGTCGAACTCGACCGAGGCGTTGACGATGCCGGGGGCGCTGTGGGCGAAGAGCTTGACTTCGGAGTAGTGGGTGGTGGCGGCGGCGGGGATGCCGCTATCGCGCAGGTGGGTGAGCAGGGATCGGGCCAGGGCCGAGCCTTCCTCCGGGTCGGTGCCGGCGCCCAGTTCGTCCAGCAGGACAAGGGTGTGCGGGGTGGCGTCGCGCAGGATGCGGACGATGTTGGTCATGTGCGAGGAGAAGGTGCTCAGGCTTTGCTCGATGCTCTGTTCGTCGCCGATGTCGGCGTAGATGCCCTCGAACAGAGTCAGGCGGCTGCCGGGTTTGGCCGGGATGGCGAGGCCAGCCTGGGCCATCAGCGCCAGCAGCCCGGCGGTCTTGAGGCTGACGGTTTTGCCGCCGGTGTTGGGGCCGGTGACGACGACGATGAAGAAGTCGTCGCCGAAGTGGAAGTCGATGGGGACGACGGCCCGCGGGTCGAGCAGGGGATGCCGGGCCTGGCGCAGTTCGAGGACGACGCCGGGGTGCTGTTCGGGCTTGAGCTGGGGGTCGCGGTGGAATCCCAACAGTTCGGGCTGGTTGGCGTGGAGGTCGTCGGCAAAGTGGGCGCGAGCCAGGATGAGGTCGAGTCCGGCCAGCGCCTGCAGCGTGGTCTCGATGTAGGGCGCTTCGTCGGCCACGAGTTCGCTCAACTCGCGCAGGATGCGGTTGACCTCGTCCTGTTCTTCCATTTGCCGTTGCCGCCAGTCGTTGTTCAGCTCGACGATGGCGAGCGGCTCGACGAAGAGGGTGGCGCCGCTGCCCGACTGGTCGTGGATGATGCCGGGGATGCGGCCCTTGAACTCGGCCCGCACCGGCACCACATAGCGGCCCTGGCGCTGGGTGACGAGGTTCTCCTGCAAGTAGACGGCGTTGTCGGGGTTGTGCGCGATGCGCTGGATGCGGTCGAGGAGGCGGTCTTGCAGCACCCGGACTTCGGCCCGCAGCCGGGCCAGCTTGGGGCTGGCGCTGTCCATGACCTCGGCCCGCTCGCTGATCGCCCGGCCGATTTCGGCGGCCACATGCTCCAGATCCTGGATCGGCTCGCCCCATTCGGCCAGGGCGGGGTAGCGTTGGGCGTTGGCCAGCAGGATGTGGCGGATGCGGCGGGCGCGCAGGAGGGTGGAGCGGACGGTCAGGAGGTCGATGGGGGCCAGGGTTCCCCCGCGCTCGGCCTGGGCCAGGAGGCCGCGCAGGTCGTGGACGCCGCCCAGGTGAAGGTCGGTCTGTTGGGGGGCCAGCGAGCGCGCTTCCTCGGTCTCCTGCTGCCACAGGCGGGCCTCGCCCAGGTCGGTGGAGGGCCGCCAGGCGAGGGCGAGTTCTTTGCTGATCTCGAAGCTGCAATAGGCGGCCAGCCGGGCGAGGATTTTGTCGAATTCGAGGACGCGCAGGGTGTGGTCGTTCATGGCGGGGGAAGCATAGCCAGGAGGGGCGGACTTTGCAAAGTGCGCCCTTCTGCTTTCCCTGTTCCGCACTTACGAAACGCCCAACTCAGCCGTTGCCCAGCACAGACAGGATACAGTCGCACACGAAGTCGACTTCCCCTTCAGTCATGTCAGGATACATGGGCAAAGTCACGATCCTGGCAGCCACACAATCGGTCACGGAGAGATCATGAGGATGGGACTGTTGGCGATACCAGAGGCTGTGATGTACGGGCGGGTCGAAGTGCACCGACGCGCCCACGCCCAGTTTGCGCAGTTCCTGGACGAAGCGATCCCGATCCCCTTGCTTGAGCTTGATCGTGTACATTTGGTAGACATGGGTGGCCTGTGGGTGCACCACCGGCAGGTCGATCGCTTCGATATCGGCCAGGCGAGCACTATAGGCAGCCGCAAGCTGCTGGCGGCGTGCATTCATGGCATCGAGTCGCCCCATCTGGGCATAACCGACCGCCGCCAGCACGTTGCTCAGGCGGAAGTTGTAGCCAGGTTCGACCGCGGAGCGATACCAGGGCAGGGCCTCTTTTTCGCGCTCGTAGGTAGTCTTGGGCACACCATGGCTGGCAAGCACGCGCACACGGGCAGCCAGAGCGCCGTTATCGGTCGTCAACATGCCGCCTTCGCCCGTGGTCAGGTTCTTGGTGGGAAAAAAGGAGAAGCAGCCGGCCCCGAACGTCCCTGCCTGCCGGCCAGCAAAGGTGGCGCCGAGGGTTTCGGCTGAGTCCTCGATGAGCGCCAACCCGTGCCTGCTGGCAATCTCTGAGATCGCATCCATCAGGCAGGGCTGCCCGGCGAAGTGAACGGGCATGATCGCCTCCGTGCGCGGCGTGATGGCAGCTTCGATGGCGGCCGGCAAGATATTGCAGGTGTCGTAATCGATATCGACTAGAACCGGGGTGGCACCGGCCGTGACAACCGCATTGGCCGAGGCCACAAAGGTGAAGCTGGGCAGGATGACTTCACCGCTGATGTCTTGGGCTTTGAGGGCGAGGAAGAGGGCGGAGGTGCAGGAATTGAGGGTGATAGCGTGCTTGACGCCGAGGTATTCAGCGAAAGCGTGCTCGAATTTGTGGTTGAAAGGGCCATGCGCCAACCAGCCCGAGGTCAGGGCTTCGCGGGCCTGGTCAAGTTCGGCGTCGCTGATAGAAGGAATACAAAGCGGGATGTTCATAGTTTGACCAAATCCGTGTTAATCCGTGAAATCCGCGTCCGAAAGAAACAGTCTAGCCCCACATCAAAGGCTGTGTTCGCGAACAAAGTGAACATACTCGGCCACGCCCTCTTCCAGGCTGTATTTGGGGTCGTAGCCCAGCAGTCGTCGGGCTTTGCTGATGTCGAGCGCGCCGCGGGTGGGTCGCTTGAGGTCGGCCTCGCCGACGATGGTTTTCAGATCGGGGAAGTGCCGGCGCAGGATTTCGGCCAGTTCCAGCAATGAGCGACCCTCGCCGCGCGTGATATTGAAGGTCTCGCCAGCGGCGTCGGGGTGCAGCGCCGCCAGGACGAAGCCCTCGGCCACATCTTTGACATAGCTGAAATCCAGCCGGTCCGTGCCGCCGCCGTGCAGCACCAACTCCTGCCCCTGCATGGCTCGCTCGATGAAAAGTTGGACGATGCGGCCATTGACATCGGTGGGGCCATAAACGGCGGAAGGGCGCACCACCGCGTGCTCGAAGCCAAAACGCTGGCCATAGACCCGCGTCAGGATCTCGCCCGTCAACTTGGTGCCGCCGTAGACTTCCTTGGGATTGAGGGGGTGGTCTTCGGGGCAGGGCGTCTGCTGGAAGTCGCCGTAGACCATGCTGGAGGAGCAGTAGACCACGCGCTTGACGCTGCCCGCCTCTTTGACGGCCTCGAGCAGGTTGGCCGTGCCGAGGACGGTGTGCTCGATGGCGCCGCGGCTGTCCTTGTTGGCGGTGGTGGCGACGGCAATGGCGGCCAAGTGGATGACGATCTCGGGCCGATACTGAAGCATCGCCTCTCTGATCTGGCTGGCGTCGCGCAGGTCGCCGCGGATAACCTCAGCGCCGCCCAGGGTGGCATAGCGGAGTTCGAGATAACGCCGATGGCTGGGCTGCGCGTTGGCGGGCAGGTGCTCGCAGCCGTCGAATACGACGACCTCATGGCCGAGTCCGGCCAGGCGTTGGGTGATGGCGGCGCCGATGAAGCCGGAGCCGCCAGTGACAAAGAGCTTTAGGTGGTCTGGTTGCAGGAAGAAAAGCGAGGTCATGGCTTCAATCATTGAATTAGGTGCAGTCAAGCTACAGGATACACGCACGCGGTCGTTTCATCCAACCACGACACACAGTGATTATTGGCGCGAGCTTATGTGGATGCGTATACTGACCCGCCATGAGACGTGGCTATTAGCGACAATGACAAAGGAGGCAAGTATGAATCTCAGGACCCGTTTCACAGTGATCTGGTACTCTCTCGTCCACTTCCGACCCTTGGAAAGGCGGCTTCTCGCAGTGGCCGTCGTTGGTCTCGTGGCTTCAGTGGTGTCCACGGCGGCCGGCAACACACGGTTGGGATTGTGGCTGGCCATTGGTACGCTGATTGTAGATGTCCTGCTATTTCTTGTCGATTTGTATTTCTTACCGAAGCCGCGCGTGTCGGATATGGAGCGTGAACAGCTCAACTATCTTGAGTACAGGGGGAGCGATCCTGTTCCATTAGGCGCTTTGATGCCATCTCCCCAAGAAAAGCAAGAAGGTTTCTCTACTGTCGAATTGACAAGCAATGAATCCGTTATCTTGAGCAATGACATTGATATACGTTTATTTGAAGATAAGCACATCGAAGTTAGGCTAAGGCCAAAATATGAAAGTAGGATCATTGCTCGTTGGCAAGACCAGTGGGAAGATATGCAGGATTTTCTTGTATTGTATTCACAGGGAAAGCCGCTTTGGAACGAGGATAAATTAGCTCTTTGTTCTCCACTTGAAAGAAATACTGAAGTTGTTCATCTTGGCAAGACGACATATTTTACATCTATTGTAACTAATGAAGCCTGCACTCATCGCATTAAGAGCAAATCAAGAGTTATTAGAGACCTCCGAATCATGTTTCCATATAGCATGGATGACTATATTCTTCCAATAGAGACATCATGGATGTCAAATCACATCGGCATATCAACAATTGCGATAACTTGCGAAGGGCATCTCATTCATTGGAAACAGAGAAAAGAAAGAGTTCATCAAAATCCAGATCAACTCGTTCCAACAGGTTCTGGATCATTGGATTGGAATGATGCAAAGCATAGCTCTGGCAAAGATCTGCTTTCGGTTATTAAGTATGGTATGGCAAGGGAGCTCTTTGAAGAAAATAAGTTGGATTTCCGCAGTACGCCGATCACTATTTCTGAACTGGCCAAGCACACACTGGTGTTGGGATACTACCGCTGGATACGCCGCGGTGGTAAACCGGAATTCGTGGGCATTACAAAGGTTCCATTGCCGGCCGCCGATTTCGTACCAAATTGGGAGAACTTGGGGGAAGACGAAAAGGGACACCAGATTGAGCATCCAATGGCAAGATCGGCTGCAGAACTAGAGGCAATTTGCAGCCATTACCTGGATGCTGCCTGGCTACAGGAAAGAAGATACCAGATCAGTACGCCTCTTAGCGTTACTATGCACCGTCTTCGCTCGGCTCTGCAATCCCAAACACAACATGAAAAGCTGAAAAGACACTGCGCCTTTGATGAAATGTCGCGCGGATGTAAGTGAGGCATGTTCGAGATGCAAAGCAAGATTGCATGCACCCGCAGTGCCGGCGACGCCTCCGGCCTGGGCGAGGCTACGCTCATGCCGTTATGCTTGATCTGAACAGCGAGCGCGGTCAAATCCTGGCCCATGAACTCGGCCCCCGTGCCCGCTTCGCCCCCGGCAGTGCCACCGATGTTCTATCTCTCTTGTCCGATTGCCCGGCTCATGCTAAGATGAAAGCCGTCTTCACGTACATCTGTCGCTGATTGCAGCCTCCAAGGAGCCGCCAAGATGACCCAACACATGCCCATGAGACGGATCGGCATCCCTGTGCCCATCTACGACCGGCTCAAACGAGCGGCAAAATTGACGCATCGCTCGGTCGAAGATGTTCTGGTCGCAACCATCGATGCCGCCCTGCCGCCAGACCCCGCCTTGCCCGCCGAACTGGCCGACAACCTGGCTGCCTTGAGCTTGTTCAACGATGATGCGTTGTGGGCCGCCGCCGAATCTTCTTTGTCGCCAGCTCAACAACATCGCCTTGAACAACTTGCCACGACGGCCGATTTTCGCAGTCTGACGACGGCCGAATTCTCTGAACTGACTCAGCTCGCGGAATTCTTCGATCTTTCGGTTCTGCGCCGGGCCAGAGCGTTGGCCATTTTGGTGCAGCGAGGCTATCAGATTCCCGACCAGACAGCTTTCGACGGGGGCAACAATGGCGGGAACAGCCATCCCATCATCACTCCGTGATTGGGTGCGGCGACGCGCTGACTATCGTTGCGAATACTGCCAATCCTCCGAATGGCTGACCGGCCAACGCGGTCATATCGATCACATCGTACCCGAGTCCCGAGGTGGTGAAACGACGGCCGACAACCTGTGCCTGGCTTGTGCAGCCTGCAATAGTGCGAAGCTCGATCGAGTTGAGGCCATCGATCCAGAGTCGGGGATGATGACGCCACTATTCAGCCCGCGGCGCCAAAATTGGGAAGAACACTTTGCCTGGGACAAATCTGAAGTCCAAATCGTTGGTCTTTCCCCATGCGGAAGGGCAACCGTGGCGGCACTCAAGCTTAACCGGCCGCTGGTAATTGCGGCGCGTGCAGTCTGGGTGAGCGTCGGCCGGCACCCTCCTGCCAAGTAGCCACGCTATGTGCCCCAAACGATAAAAATGAACCCGAATCTTCTCTCGATCCTCATCGCCGGCGGCGCCTCTGGCCTCGGCGAAGCCACCGCCAGGGCGCTGGTCGCGGCCGGCGCCAACATCGTCATTCTTGATCTAAACGCCGAGCGCGGTCAAATCCTGGCCCAGGAACTCGGCCCCCGCGCCCGCTTCGCCCCCGGCAGCGTCAGCGACGAGGGCGCGGTGCAGGCTGCCATCGACCTCGCGCGAACGGAGTTTGGGGCGCTGACTGCGGCGGTGAACTGCGCCGGCATCGCCACGCCGGGCCGGGTGCTGGTCCGGTCGGGGCCGCTGCCGCTGGCCGAGTTCCGCAAGGTGGTCGAGATCAACCTGATCGGCACCTTCAATGTGCTGCGGCTGGCGGCGGCGGCCATGCAGGCCAACGAGCCAGACGAGAACGGCCAGCGCGGGGTCATCGTCAACACGGCCTCGATTGCCGCCTTCGATGGCCAGGTCGGGCAGGCCGCCTATGCCGCCTCGAAGGGCGGCGTGGTGGGGCTGACGCTATCGGCGGCGCGCGATCTGGCGCAGTGGGGCATTCGCGTGGTCACGATTGCGCCGGGGCTGTTCGATACGCCGCTGCTGGCCGGGCTTCCGGAGGCGGCGCGGCAGTCGTTGGGCGCGCAGGTTCCCTTCCCCTCGCGGCTCGGTCGCCCCAGCGAATACGCCGCCCTGGTGAAGCACATCCTCGCCAACCCCATGCTCAACGGCGAGGTCATCCGCCTGGATGGCGCCCTGAGAATGGCCCCGCGCTGAGGTGTGATTGAAGCGCGCAAGCATGATGTGATAGAATGAAGGCTGTCGAACAACCACCGGAAGACAGGAGGTGAATGTATGACGACCGTCGTTCTGCAAGAGCCGTTGCGAATCGAAATAGAACAGGCAGCCGCAAAAGAAGGTATTGTGGTTGACAAATGGATAGAAAGTGCGGTCAAACGCCAACTCATGCTTTCCCGTCAGAAAGCGATTATCCAGGAGACTGAAGCCTGGTATCGTCTCCCCAGCGCTGAAAGAGAGCGTTTCAGGGGCAAGTATGTGGCTGTCTCAGGCGGCGAGGTCGTCGATTTCGACTCCGATCGTTTGTTGCTGTATCGTCGCGTCAGCGAGCGTTTTGGGCGTATTCCGTTCTTGATCACGGAAGGCGGCGACGAGCCAATTCCCGAATATCGGGCCCGTACGTTTTTTGACTGCAATCACCACGTCCAGAAGGCCATCGAACCTTCGGCCAGCGGGCGGGGATCGCTGCCATCGCTGGGGAAGATGTAGATACGCTCGCTGCCGTCGGCTTCGCGCACGGGCAGGGCCAGGGCATCGCTGGCAGGCGACCACAGGCGGTGGCTGAGGGCATACTGGTCGAAGAAGGGCAGGAACTGGGTGACAAAGACCAAGCCGGGCTGGAAAGTCGCCAGTTTTCGCTCTTCCCCGCTGGCGACATCGACCAGCCACAAGTCGAGAAGGGCGGATGCTGCCTGAGCAGGGCCAGGGGCGCGGGCGCCAGAACCATCGGCCGGGCTGAGGAAGGCGATGGTCTTGCCGTCGGGCGCCCAGAAGAAGGCGATGACCGTGCGGCTGCTGAGGGTGCGCAGGCTACCATCGGCGGCTTCGAGCAGTTGTAAAGGGCCAAAGAAATGCGGGGCCAGGACGGGCGGGCTGATGAAGGCCAGCTGGTCGCGCGCCGGACTCCAACCCAGGGCGGCAAAGCCCTGGTTCACTGCCGACTGGCGCACGCCGGCCTGGGTCATGTCCTCGATCACCACGGCGCTGGCCCCGGCGGCCCCACTCTCGGCAAAGGCGATGTAACGGCCGTCCGGCGAAATCCCCGGCGCCTGAAATGGCCCGGGTGGCGCCATCTCCCCGCTCAGGCTGGCGCCATCGGCGTCGATGAACGTGATCAGGCCATCGGAGCCTAGCCCGCCGGTGTGGATGAGCATCCGCTCGCCGTCGCCGGCCCAGTCCCAATAGAAGGGCTGCCCCGTTTCGACCTTGCGCGCTGCCGTTTTCCCCTCTGGCTCGGCCAGCCAGAGGGCAAGGCCGGGCAGGTCGTTGGCCAGGAAGCTGATCTGGCGGCCATCGGGCGACCAGTAGAGATAGATCGGGGCGCGGCTGCGGCTGCCATAGACGGCCTTTGGTTGCGAATCTTCGGCATCGTGCAGCACCCACACGCCGGCTTCGGCCCCATCGTTGCCGGGGGCGGCGATGAAACGACCATCCGGCGACCAGGCCGGGAACTGGAAGCTGAGCCCGGGGGCCGAAAGCGTGCGGGCATCGCTGCCGTCGGCATCCAGGGTTTGCAGGCTGCCGTCCGGGGCGACGAGCACCAGGCGCGGCCGGGGGACGGCCGGCGGAGAGGGCAATCCAGCCTCCTGCACCGGGGTGATCTGCCAGGGCTGGGTTTGCACCAGCAGGTAGGCGGCCAGGATGAGCGCCAACAGACAGGCCAGGGCCAACAGCAGGGCCAGGCCGGTCAGGGCGCCAAGTAACCAGGAGTTGCGCATGTCTACCTTCCTTCACCTTCGCTGTCTTTTTCCCCTTCTTCCCCTTCTTCGCGCCCTTCGCGCCCTTCGCGGATCAAAAACAACGAACTCAGGCCAAGCGCATCGAGGCGTTCGGGCGTCGGTTCGCCGGCGGGCGTCCAGCCCATCAACTCGTACCAGGTCTGGCGGGCGTTCAGAAAAGCATCTTCGTTGATCTCCACCCCGGCCAGCGGCCCCTCCGCAAAGGCTTGCATCACCCGCCGGGGCAGGCGGTCATCCTCGGCGCTAAAGCCCTGGCGCAGGTTGAACAGCCGGGAGAGGGTTTGGGCGCGCTCGCCCACCCGCAAGACTTCGTGAATATCGTACTCGTAGCCGCTGACGCCGCTGAGCGCCTCGGCGAGGTGGCTGTAGCGATAGGGGTGAAAGTGGCAGATGACGGCGCAATCGAGGGCATGGCGCCAGTTGACCTCGTGATAAAACAACCGCATCTTCTGCGGGCCGAGGTCGGTCAGGGCCAGGGGCGGGATCTCCTCCACCTCGGCCACCCGCTCCAATTCCGTTCCCGGTTTGGTAAAGGCGGTGTCGTGCATATTCATCTGGTGGTCGGCCCCCACTGGCGCCGTGGCGTAGCCCACCCCCAGGGCCTGCTTCAGCCGCGGCTCGTGCATCGGCAGCTCCTGGCCCTTGACCTCTACCGCCAAGGCCTCGGCGCCATTGCCGATCCACTGCGCCAGCCGCTTGCTGCCTAACGCCATCTTGTCGCCGAAACCGCGGCGATGGGCCGTCATTTCCACCGCCTCCAGCATGGCGGCGGCATCGCCCCAGGCGGGCAAGAAGCCGCCGGTCTGCTCGGCCTCCAGCAGCCCCTTTTCCACGCACTCGATCACAAAGGCGATGGTGAGGCTGAGGCTGATCGTGTCCATCCCCCAGCGCGAGCACAGTTCATTGGCTTTGGCGATGGCGAGCAGGTCGTCGATGCCACAGACGCTGCCAAACCCGGCCAGGGTCTCGTACTCTGGGCCGCCGTAGGCCTTGTCGATGGTGAGTTTGCCAAAGAAGTCGGGGCGCAGGTAGGGGTTGTCGATGGTCTGGCCGTGGTATTCCACCACCTGTTTGCAGTTGATCGGGCAGACCTGGCAGGTGTCGCGCTCCAGGAGGATGGTCTCGTGCATCAGTTGGCCGGTAATGCGGTCGCGCTCCTCGAACATCGGCTGGCGGAAATTGAGCGTGGGCAAGGCCCCCACCCGGCCCCAGTTGCGCACGCCTTGCACGGTGCCGATCTTCACCGCCCAGGCGGCCAGGGTCTCGTAGTTGTCGCCCAGCCATTTGGCCACCGGGCTGACGCGCCTGCGCGCCGCCACCGGCAGGTTCATCGTCCCGCGCACGGCCACTGCCTTCAGCCGCTTGCTGCCCATGACGGCGCCCAATCCCCCGCGCCCGGCCGCCCGGTTGATGTCGTGCATGATGTTGGCGAACAGCACCAGGTTTTCGCCGGCCAGGCCGCACTGCGCCACCCGCACTCGATCGTCGGCCAGCTCGGCCCGGATCGCGCCCTCGACGTCGGCGGTATCCTGGCCCCAGAGATGCTCCGCCGGCCGGATTTCGACCTCGCCATCCCGAATCCACAGATAGACCGGGCTTTGGCTCTGGCCGTGGACGATAAGGGCATCGAACCCCGCCCGCTTGAACTCATGGCCCCACCAGCCCCCGGCCTCGCCGCTGGCGATGGCGCCGGTGAGCGGGCTTTTGGCGCCCACGCCATGCCGCCCGCTGCCCGGCAGGTTGGAGCCTTGCAGGATGCCAGGGGCGAAGATGAGCAGGTTGTCGGGGCCGAGCGGGTCGCTGTGCGCGGGCAGGTCGCGCAAGAGCAGATAGGCGACCAGCGCCCTCCCCCCCACCAGCTTGAGATAAAGCTCGTCCGGCGGCGTCTCGACCCACTGCCGCCCGCTACTCAGATCGATGTGCAGGAATTTTCCCCAGGTTCCGCCAACTGTCATTGTGTTTGGTTCCTTTGGTTTGAGGGTGCGTGCTGCATGTTCCGTGTTCCGTGTTCCGTGTTCCGTGGTGCGTGGTGCGTGGTGCGTGAAGATCTTCCTTTGCAATCAACGATTTCTCTCGAAGATCAACAATCTCCAATCTCCAATAACCAATCTCCAATCTCCAGTCTCCAATCTCCCCTCATCCTCCCCCCACCACCGGCGCCAGGCGCAGCACATCGCCGTCGTTCAGTTCGCTGTTCCAGTGCGCCAGGCGGCCGTTGATCATCATCACCAGGCCCACGTCGGGCGGGATGGGCAGTTGCGCTACGGCCTCGCCCACGGTGCGCGCAGTGGGCACGGTGAGGTCGGCAGGGATGCGTTCTTTGAGCGAACCGGCGGCTTGGATGGTGATCATGGAGGCCAAATCTCAAGAGTCAGGTGGCCACCAGCCAGCCTGCACCCACAGCGAACGAGCGCCAACAAGTCGCTCATTGTTCATTTGCAGGGCCATAACCGTCGCCCTGCCGCATGCGGTGCGACCGACAATCTCCGTCCCGTCTTCACTCCATCGAAAATGCTCGTGCCAAGTCTGACGCCGCGGATCGAAGAGAAGAACGGAATGGCCACTGATAGGATCGATGGCGGCTACGGAGGCGGCTTTCGCCCGATTGCAGGAAATGCACGCAAGGCACAGGTTCTCTATCACCGTCATTCCACCGCGCGCCTCTGGGATGATGTGATCGATCTGTAAACGCAAGCCCGTGATTTCCTGTGGTGTTAGGCAATGACTACAGCGAAATCTGAATTCGCGCTCGACCGCTTTTCGCACGTCATCCGAGATGTGCCTCCTTACCGTGGTCATCCTTGCTCTACGATTGGGAAGGAACCGGTATCACATAACCGCGCCATTTCAGAAGCAATAAAGCATAGGACTTGCGCAGCATGAGCTTATCCGCCTCGGAATGAAGGCGATCTAGTCGTGTTTCCTCGGCTGTGTCCAATCCTTCAGATTCGTTCTTTCTCAGTAGACGCTCGATTTCGTCCTGATCAGTGGCAGCCATTTCGCCGCGCGCCAGTCGCCACAGTTCGGCGTCGCTGAAAGACTCCATCGCTTCCAGTTCAGGCTGGAAGAACTTCGGCGCCCGCGCAAGTGAAGGTAGCCCCGCCTCGACAATCCTGGTCAGCGCCTGCGAGAGCGGCTGGCTCATGGCGCGGGCAGCGCGCTCGATTCGCTCATAAACGGGTTCTGGTAGATCCAGCGTGATCGCGTAAGTGTTCATGGTTCAAGGTCTCTGTGTGACCTTTTGAGGATGCTACCAGCATCCACTGGTCTCCGGAAGTATAGTCTTACACAACGCACCTGGCAAGATGCTCCTCCCCCCTCTCTCCCTCCCTCCGTCTCCCTTTCTCTCCGTCCCTCCGTCTCCCTTTCTCTCCGTCCCTCCGTCTCCCTTTCTCTCCGTCCCTCCGTCTCCCCCTCCCCCCACTTGGGCTTCCCCTCCTGCCTGCGGTATCATGCCCGACGGGGCCTCACCTCCGAGGCGCCTTCGTTCTCGATGAGGAGAAACATTATGTCATCTCAGGTCGCCAAGGTCATCGAATTGATCGGGACATCAGAAGTCAGTTGGGAGGACGCCGCCGCCCGTGCGGTCAAGGCCGCCTCGCGCAGTCTGCACGGCATCAGCGGCATCGAAGTCCGTGATATGACCGCCAAGGTCGAAGACGGGAAGATCGTCTCCTACCGGACGGCGGTCAAAATCGTATTTGCGGTTGATGTTTGATCGCTGGCAGAAAAGATCCTGTGTGCCGGGTTCCATGTGCCGGGTTCCGTGTGCCGGGTTCCGGGCGCGGCACCCTGATCGTGGACGAACATGCTACGCCGTGCGCCTCACATTTCGCGCCTCACGTTTCACGTTTCACGCCTCACGCTTCACGGCAACAGATGCCAATCCAAAAACCGTTCGCAGCGCGCATAGGCATCGAGTTGCGTCTTTCGGAGCAAGAAACCGTGCGGTTCGTGGGCGTAGGTCTTGTACTCGAAGGTCTTGCCGGCCCGGCGCAAGGCGTCCACCCACTCTTCCGACGCCTCCGGCGGCACCACATCGTCCTCAAGCCCGTGCAGGATGAGGACCGGCTTGCACACGTTCTCGACCTGGTGCACCGGCGAACCAGCGAGATAGGCCGCGCGGTTGGCAGCCGGATGGCCGAGGAAGATCTCGGTGTACAGCCGCAGGTGGCGGTTGCACTGCGCCCACGAACTGACCAGGTTGGCATCGCCGTATTTGCTGATGCCGCAGGCAAAGAGATAGTCGGGGTCGCGGGAGAGGCAGCAGGCAGTCAGGTAGCCGCCATAGCTGCCGCCGAAGATGGCGAGGCGGGCCGGGTCGAGGCCGGGCAGATGGGCCAGGTAGCGGGCCGCAAACAGGCAGTCCTGGGCGTCGCCTCCGCCCCAATCGCCGTAGTTAGCGTGCTCGAAGGCCAGGCCATAGCCGGTGCTGCCGCGATAGTTGGGGGCCAGGATGGTGTAGCCCTTAGCCGCCAGGTACTGAACCAGCGGATCCCACTCGCAGGCGTAGAGCGAAGACGGCCCGCCATGCGGGTGCACCAGGGCGGCGCCGTTGGGGTGGGCCGGGCGGAAAAGGAAGCCGGGGATGTCCAGGCCATCGAAGCTGCGAAAGCTGACCCGTTCGGGCATGACCAGCCGGTGGGCGGCCAGAGCCGGCGGGAAGGAGAAGGTCAGTGGGGTCACGGCGCCCGTTGCCATCTCCAGGCGGTAGAGGTCGGGCGGCTGGAGGGGGCTTTCGTGCTCGAAGGTGATGAAACTGCCATCGGGCGACCAGCGCGGCCGTTGGTGGTAGCCATCACCGGCAGCAAGGAAGCGCGCCTCGCCGGTTTCGGCGTCAACCACGGCCAGGTCGAAAGCCGCAGCCCGGTTGACCGTACAGGCGAGGCGGCGGCCATCAGGCGACCAGGCGAGGTCGGCGCAGTCATGGCCCAACCGGGTGAGTTGGTGCAGCCCTGTCCCATCATTGGCGACGAGCCAGATCTCGTCGAAACCGCCCCCTCGCTGCGAGATGAAGGCGATGCGGCTGCCATCGGGCGACCAGCGCGGCCCCCAGTTCCGCTCCTTTGCCCGCCCGATCACCTCGTGCTCTGCGCCCGTCGCCAGGTCGATGAGGCGGATGTCGTGGCGGTTGAGGTCGTCGAAGGGGCGGCGGACAAAGGCCAGGCGGCGGCCATCGGGCGAGGGCTGGGCGTCCCAATGGTCGGCGGCCGGGTCGGCGGTGAGGGCGCGCGGCCAGCCGCCGTCGCGGTCGGTCAGCAGCAGCTGGTCGGCGTCATGCCGGGTGACGGTGACGATGAGGCCGTGGCCATCGGGCATCCACACGGGCGAGGAGGCGGCGGCGGCGAAATCGCTGATCTTGCGCGGCAGCCCGTCTGGGCCGTCGGCGATGTGAACGTGCCCGGCCAGGGTGAAGGCCAGCCGGCGGCCATCGGGCGACCACTGCGGGATTTCGTCATCCCAATAGGCCACCGGCGCCCGGTCGAAGGAGAGGCGTTGGGGCCAGCCGCCTGCGGCCGGAAGGGTGTAGACATCCGAGAGATCGCCCCGATCCCAGATGAAGGCGATGGTCGAGCCGTCGGGCGAGAGGGCATGGTTGCGCACCCGGTCGACGCCCACCGCCAGGGGCAGGCTCCAGCCGGCGGGCGGTTTGAGGTCGGGCCGGGCCAGCGACGGCCAGCCGTTGCGTTCGTACTTTTCGGCGAGGGGGATGTCGGGGTGCATGGTCGTGCTAGACTGAAATCACTTCGAGAACAGCGGTTTGTCACGGACGAAGGACGAAAGACGATGGACGAAGCAGGTCGCCTGGATGCAGGAATCGCTTTGGTCCTCCGTCTTTCGTCAAATCAAAAACGGAACTTATGGTTTCAAAGCGACTCGGGTTTAGGGAGGGAGCGGAAAGATAGGATGACGGTATTCTACCAGCAGATTGCGCTTTGCCGCTGCTCGCTCCCTGCCCTACAATGCCCCCTGTTCGACAATTCGCCCGGTCAAACGGCCAGGCGGAACGCCAGCCAAGCCACCTGCCGGGAGACCGGATCGAACGAGAGCCACCCCATGACCCCACAACAAGCCTACGACGAACTTTTCACCATCTCCAAAGAGATCACCACCCTCCACAGCCTCGGCAGCGTCATCGCTTGGGACCGTGAAACCTACATGCCCAGCAAGGGCGCCCAACTGCGGGCCGAGCAGAGCGCCTACCTCAGTGGTCGCAGCCACCGTCTGCTCATCGACCCGCGCTTTGGCGAGTTGCTGGCCGAAGCCGAAACGGGCGCCTTCGACCCGGAAAGCGCCGAAACCGTGAACCTGCGCGAATGGCGGCACGATTACGACCGGGCGGTGAAAGTCCCCGCCGAGCTGGTCGAAGAGATCAGCCGCACCTCGGTGCTGGCCCAAAGCGCCTGGACCGAAGCCCGCCGTAAGTCCGAATTCGCCCTCTTTCAGCCCCTGCTCAGCAAACACATCGACCTGGCGCGACAAGTGGCCGATGCCATCGGCTACACCGCCAGCCCCTACGACGCCTTGCTGGACGAATACGAACCAGGCATGACCACGGCCGAGGTCACGCGCCTGTTCTCGGCCCTGCGCGATGGTCTCGTCCCCCTCGTCCATGCCATCCTCGGCTCCTCTCGCCGCCCCCAGACCGACATCCTCCACCGCGAATTCCCGCTCGACCGCCAGAAACTGTTCGGCGAGACGGCGGCGGCGGCCTTCGGCTATGACCTGCTGGGCGGGCGGCTGGACACCGTCACCCACCCCTTCTGCATCGGCATCGGCCCCGGCGACGTCCGCATCACCACTCGCTACACCCTGAATTTCTTCAACGAATCCTTCTTCGGCATCCTGCACGAAGCCGGCCACGGCCTCTACGAGCAGAACCTGCCGGCCGAGGCGTTCGGCGGGCCGTTGGGCGACGCCTGTAGCATGGGCATCCACGAATCGCAGTCACGATTGTGGGAGAACTTCGTCGGCCGCAGCCGCCCCTACTGGCGCCATTTCTTCCCCCGCGCCCGGCAGACCTACCCCGCCGCCCTGGGCGATGTCTCACTCGACGACTTCTACTTTGCCGTCAACGCCGTCAGCCCCTCGTACATCCGCGTCGAAGCCGACGAAGTGACCTACAACCTCCACATCATGCTGCGCTTCGAGATCGAACAGGCGATCATTAGCGGCGACCTGCCTGTGGCCGACATCCCTGGCGTCTGGAACGAGACCTTCGAGCGTTACCTGGGCATCCCCGTGCCCGACGACGCCCAGGGCTGCCTGCAAGATGTGCACTGGTCGTTCGGCGGCTTCGGCTACTTCCCCACCTATGCCCTGGGCAACCTCTATGCCGCCCAGATCTTCGCCTCCGCCCACGCCGCCCTGCCCGACCTGGACGATCACTTCGGCGCCGGCGACTTCGCGCCCCTGCTGGCATGGCTGAAGACGGCCATCTACCAACACGGCCGGCGCTATCGCTCGCCCGACCTGCTGCGCCGCATCACCGGCCAGGCCCCCAGCCACGAGCCGCTGTTGGCCTATCTGAGGGCCAAGTTCGGCGAGTTGTACGGCCTGGACTGAACGGCGATGCTGCCGCGCCGCCAGCGCCAGACCGCTCAAGTGGGCGATGCCATCTCCTCGATCTGGAGCCAGCCCATCCCCCATTCGTCACTCAGCCAGCGGCCCTGGACGAGGACCGCCTCCCACGAGCGCGGCGGGGTCAGGCCGGCGGCGGGGATGGCGACATGGTAGGAGCGGCCATCGCCCAGCCAAAAGCCCTTGCCGCCCGTCCAGCCGGGCAGCCGGAAGCCTGCCGCCCGCAACCGCCGGCCGGGATGAGCTGGCAGCTCGGAGAGCGAAGCCTCCACGACCAGGCGGTCGGCAACCAGATCGAGCGGCGTGACGCTGACCGGCCAACCCAGGATCCGGCGCTCCCAGGCCAGGCGCTCGACGGCAGTGTCGGGCGTGGCCTGGGATTGGACGAAATCGAAGCTGAGTTGGCGGGTGTTGCCGGCCATCCCGCCCAACTCGGCCAGCAGCGCCGCCCGGCTGGCGCCCAGGCCGTCGAGGGCGCCGCATTGGATGAGGTGGGTGGCCTCTTTGGTCTGCAAGGGCGTGCGGTCGAGGAGGTCGCGCAGGCTAGCGAAGGGGCGACGCCGGCGTTCGGCGAGGAGGGCGCGCAGGGAGCGGCGGCGCAAATCACGCACCTGGCCCAGCCCCATCCAGAGGATGTCGGCCCGGTCGCCAGCGCCGGGGTCGAGAACGAAGGCGATGCCGCTGTGGTTGATGTGCGGTGGGCGCACGGCGAGGCCCAGGCGCATGGCCTCGGCGCAGTAGATGGCGGGGTGGTGGAAGCCGCCCCAATCGGCTAGCCGGGCGCAGAGGAAGGCCGCCGGCCAATGAGCTTTGAGGTAGGCGGATCGGTAGCTGACATCGGCATAGGCGGTGGCATGGCCCTGGTTGAAGCCGTAACCGGCGAAGGCGGCCACTTGCTCCCACAGGGTGGCGGCCTGCGGCATCGAGAGGCCGGGGCCGCCCTGGCGCTGGCAGCCGGCGATGAAGTCCGCGCGCATGGCCGCCATCTCCTGGGCCTGGAATTTGCTCATGCCCCGGCGCAAATGGTCGGCCTGCTCCCAGCTCAGCCCGGCGATCTGCCGCGCCAGCCGCAGAATCTGCTCCTGGAAGAGGAGGACGCCGCGGGTGGGGCCGAGGATGGGGGCCAGGCTGGGATGAAGGAAGCTGACCGCTTCCTCGCCCCGGTAGCGGCGGACGAAGGCGCGGGCCATGCCGCCGGTGGCAGGGCCGGGCTTGAAGAAGGCATTGGCCACGGCCAGATCGGCGACGGTGGCGGCCCGGAGTTGGCGCAGGGTGCGGCGGGCGCCGGTCGATTCGCACTGGAAGACGCCGATGGTGTCGGCCTGGGCCAGCAGGCGGGCGGTGGCGGGGTCGGCGAGGGGGATGGTCTCGACGCGGAAGCCTGGGTCATAGTGGCGACGGACGAGGGAGGCGGCGTCGGCCAGGACGGTGAGGGCGCGGATGCCGAGGAGGTCGATCTTGGGCAGGCCGATGGCTTCGACATCGATGTGGTCGAACTGGGTGATCAGGAAGCCTTTGGGCGACCACTGCACGGGGGCGAAGTCGGTGATGGGGCCGGGGGCGATGACAATGGCGCCGGGGTGGACGCTGAGATGATGGGGCTGGTCGAGCAAGGTCCAGGCGTCGGTGGCGGCCAGGCGCAGGCGGGGATCGTCCACTTTGGCCAGGAAGGGAGCCAGGTCGAGGCTGGTGCGGCGGCGGGGGTCGGGATGCCAGCCGGCGGGGGCCAGGGCCAGCAGGTGATCGATGGCGGTCTCGTCCAGGCCGTAGGCTTTGGCCGTCTCGCGCAGGGCCGAACGCGGCTTCATGGTGCTGATGGTGGCGACCAGGGCGACGCGGTCTTCGCCGTAGGTCTGGCGCACGTAGTCCAGCACTTCGTCGCGGCGGCGGCTGCAGAAGTCGAGGTCGATATCGGGCGGGCTGCTGCGGGCCGGGCTGAGAAAACGCTCGAACAGCAGGTCGTGGACGATGGGATCGACGGTAGTGATGCCGGCGCAGTAGGCGGCGAGCGAGTTGGCCACGCTGCCGCGGGTGCTGACAGGGATGTCGCGACTGCGGGCAAAGCGGACGAGGTCGGCCACGACCAGGAAGAGGGGCGAGAAGCCGTGCCGGTCGATGGCCTCCAGTTCGGTGGCGAGCCGGGCGCGGGCGTCGGGCGAGGGTTCGGGCGGGTAGCGTTGGGCCAGGCCCGAGGTGGCTAGATCGGCCAGGGCGGCGGCAGGGGTTCGGTCATCGGGCAGGTTCAGGGCCGGCCAGATGGGGCGACCGTCGGGGAGGGCCGGGCGGCATCGCTGCGCCAGCGTATGGGTCTGGGCCAGGGCAGCGGGGAAGGCGGCAAAGCGGGCGGCCATCTCGCCGGGCGAGAGCCAGTGCAGGTCGATGGCAGGGTCGCCGCCGTCGGGTAGGGCAGCGGCAGGGACGGCATCGAGACGGCAGTTGTGGTCGATGGCCGCCAGCAGCCGCAGCCGGGGCTGGTGGGCGCGTTCCAGGCAGTAGACCGGTTGCACGGCCACCGTCGCCAGGCCGAAGCGCTCGCCCAGTTGCTCGACGGCGCGGGCGATGGTTTCGTCTTCGGGGCGATGGAGTTCCAGGGCCAGGTAGGCATCTTCTTCGAATAGCCCGGCCAGATGGCTGAGATAACGGGCGGCGGCGACGGCGTCATCCTGCCGCAGGAGGCGTTCCAGGTGGCTGCGCCGCCCGCC
Source organism: Caldilineales bacterium (assembly GCA_019695115.1). Taxonomy (GTDB): domain Bacteria; phylum Chloroflexota; class Anaerolineae; order J102; family J102; genus SSF26. The sequence goes on from JAIBAP010000001.1 coordinate 159,978, forward strand.
GGCCAGACACAGCAGCCCCTGCCGGCCCGCGGCCAGCGCCTCCCACTCCAGCCCGCGGGCCGCAGCCTGGGCGCGGTCGGGCCGGCCTTGCAGCAGCGAGGACAGCCGGCAGAGCGAGCGATAGCCTTCGGGGCCGGCAGCCAGCAGCACCAGCAGGTCAGGCTCGGCAAGGGCGGCGGTTTGCAGGCCCGACGGTGGCTGCACGGCCACGGCCATCCCCGTGAGCGGCTGGATGCCGGCCGACTGGCAGGCGCGGGCGAAGCTGACGGCGCCGTAGAGGGCGTTGGCGTCGGTCAGAGCCAGGTGGCTCAGGCCCTCGGCGGCTGCCCGCGCGGCCAGCTGCTCGACCGACGGTGTGGCGCCGAGCAGGGTGAAGTGGGAGTGGACGTGGAGGTGGGGGGCAGGTGGCAAGTGGCAGGTGGCAAGTGGCAGGTGGTAAGTGGCAGGGGGCTGGGGGCGGGGGGCGGAGGCTGGCTGAGTCTAGGCACACCGGGCGGGTTTTGCAAAACCTGTGGGGTGGCTGTCGCGCCTGGGGTATTTGGTTTTCTTCCGGCGATTGCTTATCATTGACCACAAGTCCCTGCCCGATGTGAAATACGGTCCCCCCCAATGCGACGAACCCTTATCTGGCTCCTGCTTTCGGCCCTGCTCCTGGCCTGGCTGCCCGCCGCAGCCTGGGCCGAGCCGCGCCCGAGCGCCCCGCCGTCCGTCTCGCAGCCGGTGGCCGACGCCATCGATCGTCTGACCCAGATCAGCGGCCGGCCGCCGGTGCAGACCACGCGCATCTTCGACCGCTACGGCAACCTGCTGTACGAGTTGAGCGACGAGGGCCGGCGCACGATCATCTCACTCGACCGGGTTCCGGTCGCCCTCATCCAGGCCACGATCGCCACCGAGGACAAGAACTTCTACGGGCACGGTGGCGTCGATCTGGAGGCGGTGGGGCGGGCGATGTATCAGAACTGGCTGCATAGTGGCATCGTCTCGGGAGCCAGCACCATTCCGCAGCAGCTCGTCCGCAACTTGCTGATGAGCGAGGCCGAGCGCAACGAGCTGACCTTGAACCGCAAGATGCGCGAAGCGTTTTTGGCCCTGGATCTGGACAACAAATACAGCAAAGACCAGATCCTTGAGATGTATCTGAACACGGTCTATTACGGCCATCAGGCCTATGGCGTGGCGGCTGCCGCCGAGACTTATTTCCGCAAGACGTTGGACAAGCTGACCCTGGCCGAGATCGCACTGCTGGCCGGGCTGCCGCAATCGCCCGCCGTCTACGACCCCCTCCTCAACCCCCGCGCCGCCTTCACCCGCCAGCGCATCGTCCTCGACCTGATGGAGCAGCAGGGCTATATCGACGCCGAACAAAAGGCCGCAGCGATGGCTGAGCAGGTGCGCATCATCCCGCCGCCGTTGCCGGTGTTGCGGGCGCCGCATTTCGTCGATCATGTGCGCTCGCTGCTGCTGGAGCGATACGGGCCGGAGGGAATCCACAACGGGCTGCAGGTGCACACCTCCATCGATCTGCGCTACCAGCAACTGGCCGAGCAAATCGCTCGCGCCCAAATGGAAGAGGTAGGCGGGCGCTATCGGGCCACCAACGCCGCCGTCGTCATCCTCCACCCACCCACGGGCCAGGTTCTGGCGCTGGTGGGCAGCCTGGACTATTACAGCGAGACGATCGACGGCCAGGTGAATATGGCCACCAGCAGGCGGCAGCCCGGCTCGGCGATCAAGCCTGTGCTGTATGCCTCGGCCTTCATGCACGGCTGGACGCCCGCCTCGGTGATCTGGGACGCCCCCATCAGCTACCAGTTGGCCGGCGGCGTCTATGCCCCGCACAACGTCACCGGCCGGCACTATGGCGCCCTGCGGCTGCGCGCCGCCCTGGCCAATTCGCTCAACGTCCCCGCCATCAAGCTGTTGTATCAAGTGGGCGTGCCCAACATGCTGCAAACGGCCGAGAAAATGGGCATCCATTCGTGGAAGGCGCCGGAGGAATCCTATGGGCTGGCCCTGGCCCTGGGCGGCTACGAGGTCTCGCTGCTGGAACTGACCAACGCCTTCGCCACCCTGGCCAACAACGGCGTCTATGCGCCCGCCAGCCCCATCACCCGCATCGAAGATGGCGCCGGCCGCCTGATCTTCGACGCCGCCACGGCCACCCCGCCCCGGCAGACCATCGACCCGGTCGCGGCCTATCAGGTCACCAGCATCCTCAGCGACGCCCGCACCCGCACGCTCGTCTTCCCCGCCGATTCGGCCCTGAATACCAGCCAGCCCACCGCCGTCAAGACCGGCACCACCGACGACTGGCGCGACAACCTGGCCGTGGGCTACACGCCCTACATGGCCGTGGGGGTGTGGGTGGGCAACAGCAACGCCAAACCGATGAAGAACGCCTACGGCTTCCTCACCGCCGCCCCCATCTGGCACGACGTCTTCGAGACCGTGTGGGCCACCCCCAGCCTGCACCCACCCCTGGGATATGCCGGCCGGCCGCTGCCCGTGGGCTTCACCCCGCCCGATGGCATCGTCACCGCCCCCGTCTGCGACCTGCTGACGGGCCGCTTCAATCGCAACTGCCCGAAAGCCTACGAGGAAGTCTTCGCCGCCGCCCCAGCCACCGCGCCCAACCCCACTGCCATCGAGAGCGACGAACTGGCGCAGCAGCGCGGCTACTGTTTGCCCGTACTGGAGGCCGGGATGCCGACCGAGATACAGAAGGACGCTCGTTTCGTGCCCATGCCCCGTGACAGCCGTGACCGCGACGTTGCCCGCAACTGGGCCGATCGCTACAACCTGCAAGTCACAACTTTTGGCGAGTGCGACCCAGAAGCCGTCGCCCGCGACCTGTCGGGACAGCCGCCGCTACCCAAGCCCGCCCGCCTCGTCTTCCTGCCCCCGCGCAAGACCCAGGCCGCTGGCGTCGTCGAAGGCGGTCGCGTCGCCCTGGGCGAGATCGCCGCCCGCGGCCTCAACCTGCGCGCTCAGCCCGGTCTGCAGGCCACCATCCTCGGCTCGCTCCGCCACGGCCAGATTGCCGTCATCCGCCAGGGGCCGGCCAAAGCCGATGGCGAGAACTGGTACCAGATCCGGATTCTGGACAACGGTTTGGTGGGGTGGGCGGTGGGGCGATTTCTGCGCACTCTGCCTGCCGCCGACGCCGATATGGCTGCGGCGGCCCCTGCCCCCGCTCCGGCAGCCACCCCCACCCCCTGAGGCCGGCGCGATGTCTTCTGCCTCACAATGGCGCCTGTGGATGCTTGCGGCCGTGGTTCTGGCCCTGGCGGCCTGCGCCAACCTGGCCACCTCGCCGCCCACCCCGGAACCGCCCACGCCCACCCCTTATTTCTACACCGTGCAGCGCGGGGATACGCTGTTTGGCCTGGCCGCCCGCTTCGGCATCGAGCCAAACCGGCTGATCGAAGTCAACGAACTGGAGAACCCCAGCCTGCTGCAACCCGGCCAGAAGCTGCTGATCTCCGACCGGGTGACCGTCTCGGGCCGGGTGCTGCCCACGGCCACGCCCACACCGCGGCCTTGCGTCCTGGGCTGCAAACAGCGTAATGACGAATGCCAGATCAAGGCCGTTCGCGCCCGGCTGGATGGCACAAAGCTGTATGCCCTGCCCAGCGACGATCTCTATCCCCTGGCCGAGGCCGACCTCTGGTTCTGCCGCGAGGAGGAGGCGCAGGCGGCAGGGTGGGTGCATTGGACGCCAGCTGGGCCGGCGACGCCGACGAGTCCCTAAACCCTAAAGGTCTTGGAGACCTTTAGGGTTTGCTCTGTGCGCGCCAATGGCGATGCTCAACCAGCATACAGGCGTCCATCACCACCAGCAGCCCGGCCGCCCGCGCCCTGGCCGCCGCTGCTCCATCGACGATGCCCAACTGCATCCACACGGCTTTGGCGCCGATGGTGATGGCCTGGTCCACCACCGGCCCCACTTCCTCGCTGCGGCGGAAGATGAGCACGAGATCGACGGCCTGGGGGACGGCCAGCAGGTCGGGATAGGCGGGCTGGCCGAGGGCGGCGCTGAGGTGGGGGTTGACGGGGATGATGTGATAGCCCTGGCTTTGCAGATAGTCGGGCACGTAGTAGCCGGCGCGGGCAGGCTTGGATGAGAAGCCGACGACAGCGATGGTGTGGGTTTGGGCCAGGATGGCGGGGATGGGGTCGGGTGCGGGCATGTGCGGGTGACTGGGGGTGAAGGAGACAGGATGACGGCATTGTAAACGAAGGTGCATATGTATCGCCAGACAAACGTCCTAAGCTCATGAAGCCAGGGAATGCATTGCAAATTACACAATTCGTCTTCCAACGATTTCGATCCCATTGCAATAGGAATTACAATGCTGCCGATCTATCAAAACGACGCCCTGATAGAAGGCTCAACTGTTTCTATTGATCGCTAGGTTGATTTGTTGTGAAGGTCATAAACCGTGAAGCGTGAAACGTGAGAAAACGTCCGCGATTTTCACGCCTCGCGCATCACGTTTCAGGACTGAGTATCATTTCTTTAGCTAGCCATCGATAGTTCAACCTCAGTTGCATCGCAGCAATGACAGGATGACACGATGGAAAATATTGGGAAAGAAGGCCGCTCCCTGAACCTGTATGCGGCCTGGCAGGAACTGACCGAACAGGCGGCGCGGCAAGCAGCGCAAGGTCAACCCTGGCTGCTGAGGCTGCTGGCAGAGAGAGGAGCAGCGCTGGCCCCGCGCTATGCTCTGTGGAAAGGGCGGCTCCGGCGCATGCGCTTGGGTGAGCAGAAATGGTTACGGCGCAAGCTGGGCGCCGGCTTGGCGGGCGCCGCCCTGCTCCTGGCGCTTAGCGGCGCCCCCACCGTTCATGCTGGAAACCCCATCGTCGTCGATGGCGCCATCTGCACCCTGGCGGATGCCATCACCGCGGCCAACACCGACGCAGCCGTCGGCGGCTGCACAACCGGCTATGCCGGCGCCGACATCATCGACGTGCAAGCCGATGTGTCGCTCACAACCGCAAACAACACCACCTACGACCGCACCGGGCTGCCGGTGATCACCAGTGCGATCACCATCGAGGGCAACGGCCACAGCATCAGCCGGATCGGCGGAACTGGTTTTCGTATCCTGGCGGTGGGCAGCGGCGGCGACCTGACCTTGAACAGCGTCACGGTTAGTGGAGGTCGGGCGGCGGATCTCGACTTCAATCGCTTCGGCGGCGGTATCTTTGCCAAGTCGGCTGCTCTGTCCATCTCGAACAGCACCGTCTCTGGCAATTGGGCTTTCGATGGCGGCGGCATCTATGCCCGTTCCGCCACGGTCATGGTATCGAATAGTATGGTGACCGATAATGGCGCTCACTATCCCTTATCTCATGGCTGCGGCGGCGGCATCAAAGTCGTGAACTCAACGCTGATTGTTTCGAGCAGTACGCTGAGCGAGAATTCCGCCGGAGTTTGCGGCGGCGCTATCGCCGCCTCTCTAGCAAGTGTCATGATTTCAGATAGCACGGTAGACAGCAACGATACATTTGATTTATGGTTTGGCGGTTTCGGCGGGGGCATCAATGTCGGGAGTTCGACACTGACAGTTCTGAACAGCCTGCTGAGCGATAACACGGCCGACTTCGGAGGAGGCATCGAAGCCTCAGGGTCGACTTTGGTGCTTTCTGACAGCACACTGAGCGGCAACGCGGCTTGGAACTACTCCGGCGGGGGCATCAATATCTACGCTTCGACGTTGACAGTCTCGACAAGCACGCTCGACAATAACCTGGCCTACACCTTTGGGGGCGGCATCGGTGGCTGGTCCGCAGAGATCGTGATCTCAGCCAGCACCCTTTCTGGCAACTCGGCAAGTTCGTATGGCGGTGGCATTTATGCTGGGTCTGCCTCACTTACAATCTCGAACAGCACCCTCACCGGCAACTCGGCTGCCCATGCTGGCGGCGGTATTCATACCAACGCCAGCCAGGTGACCCTCCGGCGCAGCCTGATCAGCGGCAACGTGGCCGGCGCAGCAGGCAATGAGGTGTACAACAATGCCAGTGCAATCACTGCCGCCAACTTCAACCTCTTTGGCCACAAGGGTGAGACCAACGCCCAGGCCTTCACCAACTTCACCCCCTCCGGCTCAGACATCACCGCCACCTGGGGTGGCAAGGCGCCCACTACACTTGCCGGCATTGTCAACCTCGTCCTGGCTGATAACGACAGCACGGTCGCGGCTGGCGCTCCCCCAGGTAGCATCGTCCAGACTCTGGCCCTTCCGTCCGGCAGCCCTGCCATCGACAAAGCCCCTTCGGCTGACTGTATCGCCCCCACCTTCGACCTAGACCAACGCGCCAAGCCCCGCAACACCGACGGCGACGGCAGCGCCAGCAGCAACGAGTGCGACATCGGCGCCTTCGAGCTACAGACAGCATCTTTCCAGCGCATCATCGTCCACAAACAGACCCTGCCCAACGGCGACCCCACCGAATTTCAGTTCAAGTTGCGGGGGCCGGTGGGCCGCGACTTCAGCCTGGCCGACGACGAACCACACAGCACCGGCCAGATCCCAGAGGGCATCTACACCCTGGAAGAGATCCTGCCCCCCGGCTGGGACCCCGCCATCCCGCTCGCTTCGATGACCTGCGACGACGGCAGCCCGCTTTCGGCCCTCGACCTGGCCGCCGACGAGGTGCTGTTGTGCCACTTCCTCAACTACAAACGTGGGAACATCATCGTCAAGAAGGCAACGATCCCGCCCGTGGCTTCGCCCAACTTCGCCATGAAACTGATCGACGCCAGCAGCAATGCCCAGACCCTGTTCTCGCTGGCAAACGGCGGGCAGTTCGACACCGGCGCCCTCAGTTCCGTCCCCACCTACAAGCTGCTGGAGCCGGCGGCGACGCTGCCGGGCGGCTGGAAGAAGAAGTCCATCGCCTGCAACAACGGCTCGCCAGGGACGGCCATCGTCGTGCCGCCGGGCGGGACGGTGACCTGCACGGTGACGAACGAGAACTCGGCCCCCACCAACATCCTGCTTTCGAACGTCTCGGTGGCAGAGAACAAGGCCGTCGGGACGCTGGTGGGGACGCTGACTGCCAGCGATGCGATTGCCGGCGACGCGCACACGTTCGCCTTTGTCGATGACGGCACGCCTGGGGCGAGTGGGAACGGGAGCTTCCAGATTGCCGGCAACCAGTTACAGACAAATGCGGTCTTCGACTACGAGACGAAGACGAGCTACAACATCAAGCTGAAGGCGACGGACACGGCGGGGCAGACGAAGGTAAAGAACTTCGTGATCAGGATTCTTGACAAGCCAGGTTGAGCGGGGAAGGTAAGTGGTCCTCTGGCTTAGGCAGATGACCACTTACCAGCGACTTCTTCAGCCCAAGCGCAAGATGCCCTTCTCCAGCGCGGCCATTACCGCCGAGGTGCGGTCGCTGACGCCCAGTTTGCCATAGATGTGGATCAGATGGGTCTTGACCGTGGCCTCGCTGATATGGAGCCGGCGTCCGACCTCGCGATTGCTACAGCCCTCGGCGACGAACTCAAGCACTTCGATCTCGCGGGCGCTGAGTTGTTCCTCGGCCGGGGCGCGCATCCGGCCTAGCAGACGCGAGGCCACGGCCGGCGCCAACACCGTTTCGCCTCGCGCCGCGGCGCGGATGGCGCGGAACAGGTCGTCGCGCGGGGCGTCCTTCAGCACATAGCCGGTGGCGCCAGCTTCGATGGCGGCGAGGATGTCGGCGTCGCTATCGTAGGTGGTGAGAACGAGGACGTGGGCCGGGTTTTGGCGCAGCCGCAGAGTGCGGATGGCAGCCACGCCATCCATCTCCGGCATACGCAGATCCATCAGCACCACGTCCGGCCGCAGTTGGATCGCCTGCTCGACGCCATCGGCGCCGTGCACAGCCTCGCCCACCACGGCAAAATCTGTCTGCCCGGCCAGCATCCCGGCCAGCCCTTCGCGCACGACCGGGTGATCGTCGACAATGAGGATGCGGATTGGATTCATGCCGGCAACTCCACGACCAGCGTCGTGCCCTCGCCAGGGGCGCTCTCGATCAGCAGGGTGCCGCCCAACTGCGTCACCCGCTCACGCATCGCCTGCAAGCCAAACCCTCCCTCCGGCCCGGCGATGGTGGGCAGCCTGCCGACGCCCACACCATCATCCTGGACATCGAGCACCACCAGATCGGGCATGTAGGAAAGCGTCAGCGAAGCCTGGCCCGCCGAGGCATGCCGGCGGATGTTGGCCAGCGCTTCCTGCGCCGTGCGCAGGAGTGTAACCTCTAATTCGGGGGGCAAGGGTCGCGGGGCGCCCGTGATGGCGACATTCGCCCTGAGACCGGTCTCTTCCGCCCATGCGGCCGACACCCGCTCGATGGCCTCAGCCAGGGTAGCCTGGTCGAGCTGCTGCGGCTGCAAATCCTGGACGACGCGACGAGCCTGCTCCAGACTCTCGCGAGCAGTGCGCCGGGCGAAGTCCAGGTGGCGGCGCACGACCGCCTCATTGCCCGGCAGTCCCTGTTCAGCCGCCTCGAGGTGCATGACGATGCTGGTAAAACCCTGGGCCAGGGTGTCGTGGATCTCATGGGCCAGGCGTTGCCGCTCGGCCAAAACACCCGCGCGGCGCTCGGAGGCGGCCAATTCCTTCTGGGTGGCTTCCAACTCGTGGATCAGACTCTGGCGGCGCATACTCTGGCGCAGAATGGCGTCGATGAAGGCCGCCAGCACCACACCCGCCAGGGCGACAAAACCCCAGATCCAGATCGTGGGGCTGTCGAGCGTCGCCCGGTCGAAGTCCACCGTCCTCGCTTCCAGGTACGCCAGCCCGGCTGAAAAGAGGATGCCGCCGGGGATGGACAACCAGATCGGGAGCCAGAAGAACATCTGGCTGAAGACGCCGCCCAGGAAGAAATTGAAGACGCCATCGATGCGGGTCAAGGCATACCACAGAGCGATGATCAGGACGATGTAGCTCACCAGCAGCCAGCTATGTTCCCGAACCTGAACCTGCCGGTGGGGGAGGTAGTAGGCAATGAAACCATGAGCGACCAACGCCAGCGCCGCCAGTCCTGTCGCCCACAACAGGCTCGGCCACGGCAAGTCGGTGGCCAGCCAGGAAATGGCGAGTGGCGCCAGCAACGAAAGCCCAAACACGGCCGACCAGATGCGGTTCCAACGCAGCAAGACGTCGTCGGCGTGGGCAGAGGCGGGCGTGGGCGGCTGAGGTGGGGCCATCAGGGAGCGCGCAGGGGCCATGAATGAGCAGTGCAAGCACAGTGGAAACGCTGGCAGTGTAACACGCCCTATTCCCAGCGGAAAAGGCGGGCGGAAACGAACGCTCCCACACCCAGCATGACCACCATGAGCCAAACCGCCGCTGTATCCCAGCCGCGGCCAAACCACAGGCCTTGCAGCAAGGTCACGACAAAAGTCAACGGCAGCTTCTCGGCTACCTTCTGCACGCCTTCGGGCATGATCAACAAGGGCAGTGTGGCGCCGGAGAGGAACATCATGGGGAAGAAAAGCACCTGCCCCACCACCTGGGCAGCGCGGCTGGTAGGGGCGACGCTGGCGATCAGGTAGCCGAAGGCGACGAAGGCCAGGGCGCAAAGCAAGAAACCGGTCATCAAGGCCAGCCAGTTGCCAGCGAAGCGCAAGTCGAAGGCCAGCCGTCCGACGACGATGACAAGCGCCATCGCCAGCGTACACACGCTCAGGTAGACGGCGACATCGGCGGCAAAGTAGGCGCTGGGGCGCAGAGGCGAAGCGCGCAGACGGCGCAACTCTTTGCGTTCGCGGGCAGAGGCCACGGCGATGGGGATGCTCATAAAGGCCACAGTGCCGATGATGATGGCGGCCAGGGCGGGCACCTCGGTGTCGATGTAGCCAAATGGCCCGCCAAAGAAGGCGCTGCCCGGTTCGTTGCCCCAGATCAGGCCGTAGAGCAAGAGCAAGAGCAGAGGGAAGACCAGGGTGAAGAAGAAGGCGAGCGGTTCGCGCAGGAAGAGCTTGAACTGAACGAAGGTGAGTTTGGCAAAGGCGTGCATAGGGCCTCCTGAAAGTGAAAGGGGGGCGGGATCATCAGTCGGCGCGCATGGGGCGGCCGGTCAGGGCCAGGAAGACATCCTCCAGGCCGGGCTGCTCGCTACGCAGATTCTTGAAATTCAGGCCTTGTTGTTGCAGGGCGGCGATAACCCCCAGCACCAGGTCACCGTCAACGCCGCTGACGGTGACCTGTCCGTTCTGGCGCTCGACTCGGTTGACGCCCGCCAGACCGCGCAGGGTCTCGACGGCGAGTGGATGGTCGCTTTCGAAGATGACGCGCTGCTCGGCCTGCACCTGTCGCACGAGATGGGAGGGAGAATCGAGGGCGATGACCCGGCCCTGGTCGATGATGGCCAGGCGGTCGCAGAGCGTTTCCGCCTCATCCATGAAATGTGTGACCAGGATGATCGTCTTGCCCTGGTCACGGATGGCGCGCACCAGGTCCCAGGTCGAGCGCCGCGCCTGCGGATCGAGGCCGGTGGTCAGTTCGTCCAGGAACACGATCTCGGGGTCATTGAGCAGAGAAAGGGCGATGAAAAGCCGCTGTTTCTGCCCACCCGAGAGCTTTCCGAAGGGCGTGTTGCGTTTCTCGGCCAGGCCCCATTGCGCCAGCAGCGGTTCCCAGGGTTGGGCGCGGCGGTAGAAGGAGGCAAAAAGATCGAGCGCCTCCCACACTCGGAGCCGGTCAGCCAGGGCTGCTTGCTGAAGTTGGATGCCGATGCGCTCGATGAGCGCATAGTAGTGCGTTTGCGGGTCCAGACCGAGCACCCTGATTTCGCCGGCGTCGGGCCGGCGCAGCCCCACTACAGCTTCGACGGTGGTGGTCTTGCCGGCGCCGTTGGGGCCAAGAATGCCGAAGATCTCGCCCTGCTTGACGGCGAACGAGACATCCTCGACGGCAACAGTGGCGCCATAACGTTTGTGTAGATGATTGACTTCGATGACGGCTGGCATGGAGTGCTCCTGACGATATGGGTTGGATTGAAAGCGGCAGAGTGGCCGCGAAAGCAACTTGATCGTAGCAGTCCCCGGTCAGGCCGTCATCGCCAGGCGGATTGATCGGGCGAGGACGAAGGATGGATCAACGCATCCACCGATCGGTGGGCCTGTCGATCCCACTGTCTTCCCCTATCGTTTTGCACCACTGGCGAAATGGGCTAAACTTGCGCCACACGGACTCGCACCCAAAGGTAAGCCGCCGATCCCCCCGGGCGCGGCATGATGCGAGATGGTGCAACTGCTGTACCACACTGTTGGAGAGTGAACATGGCCAAACCCATCATCCTGACCGCCGATGACGAGCCGCAAGTGCTCAACGCCGTCGAACGCGACCTGCGCAACCACTACAAAGGCGATTACCGCCTGATCAAAGCCCGTTCTGGGGCCGAGGCGCTGGACGCGCTCAAGCGGTTGAAGCAGCGCAACGAGCCGGTGGCGCTCTTCCTCGTCGACCAGCGGATGCCGGAGATGACAGGCACCGAATTCCTGACGGAGGCCGTCAAACTCTACCCCGATGCTCGCAAAGTCCTGCTCACGGCCTACGCCGACACCCAGGCCGCCATCGAAAGCATCAACACCATCGGCCTCGACCACTACCTGATGAAGCCGTGGGACCCGCCGGAGCAGCACCTCTACCCGGTGTTGGACGATCTGCTGAGCACCTGGTGGCTGGAAGCGCCGCCGCCCTACGATGGCATTCGCGTGGCCGGGGCGCTGTGGTCGCCTGCCAGCCACGATGTCAAGGACTTCCTCTCCCGCAATCGCATCCCCTACCTGTGGCTGGATGTGGAAAAAAGCAGCGAGGGCATGGTCTTGTTGGAGACGCTGCCGCCGGAGAACCGCAAGCTCCCGGTCGTCTTCCTGCCCGATGGCGGCGTCCTCATCCAGCCCGAGTTGCGCACCCTGGCCGAAAAGGTGGGCCTGCGCACCCAGGCGACGATGCCGTTCTACGACCTCATCATCATCGGCGGCGGCCCGGCCGGGCTGGGCGCAGCGGTCTACGGCGCCTCCGAGGGCTTGCGGACGCTGATGATCGACAAAGAGGCCACCGGCGGGCAGGCAGGCACCAGCTCGCGCATCGAGAACTACCTGGGCTTCCCCAAGGGCCTGAGCGGGGCCGAGCTGGCCGAGCGAGCGACGACGCAGGCCATCCGCCTGGGGGCCGAGTTGCTGTTGGCGCAAGAGGTAGTGCAGGTGCGGGTCGAGGAGCCGAACAAGGTCGTGGTGCTGGGCGACGGCGTCGAGTTGGGCTGCAAGGCAATCGTCATCGCCAGCGGCGTCAGGGTCGTGCGCCTTCAAGTTCCCGGCATCCAGGGTCTGGAAGGCGCCGGAGTCTATTACGGGGCCGCCCTGACCGAGGCGGCCAACTATCGCGGCCAGCATGTCTTCACCGTCGGCGGGGCCAACTCGGCCGGCCAGGGGGCGATGTTCTTCTCACGTTATGCCGACAAGGTGACGATGTTGGTGCGTTCCGAGTCGCTTGAAGCCGGGATGTCGCAATATCTGGTCGACCAGATCCGGGGCACGCCGAATATCGAGGTGCTGACCGGCAAGGACATCGTCGCCCTGCACGGTCAGACCGTGCTCGAGGCCATCGATATCCGCGACCGGGCGACCGGCGCCGTAATCACCTGCCCGGCGGCGGCGCTGTTCGTGTTCATCGGCGCCAAACCGCACACCGACATGGTGGCCGGCGTGGTCGAGCGCAACGCCGCCGGCTTTATTCTCACCGGCCAGGATTTGATCCGCGACGGCAAGAAGCCCCTGGGCTGGAAGCTCCAGCGCGACCCCTTCCTGCTGGAAACCAGCGCCCCCGGCATCTTTGCCGCTGGCGATGTGCGCCAGGGTGCGGTGCGCCGCGTGGCTTCGGCCGTGGGCGAGGGCGCCATCGCCGTCAGTTTGGTGCACCAGTATTTAAGGACGGTATAGCAGATTCAACTGCGCCAGTCTTCGATCACGACGCCCTGAAAAGCCGCATAGTCAGCCAGATTGAATGTCACCAGGATGAGATCGTGGACTTTTGCCACTGCGATGATCTGGCCATCGGCAAAGGGCGGCGTCTTGCCGATGACGCTTAGCCGTGCTCGTTCCTGGGCGTGCCAAACCGCCGCCGCCTGGTCATAAGAAAGAATCGGCATCGACGGCGCGACCACGGTATCGAGATATTCCTCGATTGCTCTACGCCTGGCCGAAGGCGGCAAACGCAAACAGCCGAACCACAATTCATGCCAGACGACCGCCGAAATCGCAATCTCTGAGCGATGCTGGCGAAAACGTTCCATCACCTGCGGATGGGGCATCGGTCGCAACGGCTCGGAAATAACATTAGTGTCCAGCAAATAGCTGATCACAGTGTTACCTCACGGCCGGGCGAACTGTCCCGAACACCTGCGAAAACCTCCGGCTCGATGCCCATCTGCGCTAAATCGATCCGCCGACGATACGAAGAGTAGGCTTCCCAAAAGTCCGTGCGCGCGGTCACCAGACGACGATAGGTCTGCATGGAAAGCACCACGGCAACCGACTGGCCGCGGCGCGTCACTTCGACCGGCGCGTCTTCCTCAGCTTCGTGCACAATGCTGGCAAAGTGGTTGCGAGCCTGGGCAATGGTATAGCTTCGAGACATCATCCACCTCCTGATGGCTATGTTGATGGCCATTTTAGTCTCTCCACCAAGATCTGTCAACCCCAAAACGCAACTTGTAGTACAAGCACAGCCACAACTCGTAGTAACGACTTCAGTCGTTTCAGACGGTCACTTGCGAATTCGCACCGCGCCAGGCGAAATCACGCTGAACGCTCCCACCAACTCATCTGTTCGCTCCCTCAGAGTCATCGATACGAGTACAGCCTTCCTTTCTGACGACAAACCGGCCAATCGCAGCAATATGACGCCAGAATGAAGGAGTCGCTGACGAAAGACCAATTCGCCAAAATCCTTGTCAGCGGTTAGCAGCAACGAGTTGCTTGCCCTGGCCTGCTGGAGCACAACATCATCGCCAACGCTGGGTGACAACTCAGCAACGTAGAGCACTGCATGTCCGTCCTGGCGCAGTCGAGCGACGATTTGCTGGTCGACGCTTTCATCCGCCAGCAAGTTCATGCTGCTACCCTCTCTGAGATGGGATAGATCACATCTGACTTGAGGGTCCGAGCCGCATAGTCGAGCGCGGCCAGCACGCCTTGCCGTGTCAAGCGCGGATGGGCGGCCAGAAGTTGTTCGATAGTCTCACCGGCCGCCAGTTTCTCCAGAACAAGCTCTACCGTGATGCGCGTGCCGGCAATCACCGGCTTACCCATCATGATCTGTGGATTGGATTCGATGAAGTCGTAAAACATCTTTGCACCTCCGATCTCAGAGTATACATCATCCAGCACTAGAACCCCCACCGGCCAGGTCTCGCAGGACGATTTGGCGGCCTTCGAATTCCTTGTCTTACTTTGTTCCTCTTCTGTGGCTTCTGAGCCTTTATCTTGTCGCTGCCCATGTACGATTTCCTCAAGAAAGTCCCTCTCTTTGCCAATCTGTCCGATGACGACCTCGCAAGACTGTGCGAAATGGTGGAGGAAGTGGCCATCAAAGCCGGGGAGGAATTGTTTGCCGAGGGCGCGCGCGGGGATCGGGCCTATGTCATCCAGGATGGCCAGCTCGAGATCCTGAAAAGCTCCAGCGGCCGGCAGGTGCTGATCTCGGTGCGCGGGTCGGGCGATGTCATCGGCGAGATGGCGCTGCTGGAAGATTCGCCGCGCAGCGCCAGCGTGCGCGCCCGCACCGACGCCACCCTCCTGGCCATCCACCAGGAACAACTCGACCATCTGCTCGATAGCAGCGGCTCGGCGGCCAAGGCCATGCTGCACACGGTGCTCAATCGCTTCCGGGCCACCTCCTCGGCCCTGCGCCAGAGCGAGAAGATGGCGCAGTTGGGCACCTTCACGGCCGGCATTGCCCACGAACTGAACAATCCGGCGGCGGCGGTGAAGCGCGGGGCCGGGCAACTGAAGGAAATCATCGAGCAGTATGGCCGGGCCGAGGCCAACATGGGCCGCTGGTCGCTCAACCCGGAACAAAAAGGGGCGCTGGCCGAGCACGAACGCCACGCCCAAGACATGGCGGCGCGACCGCCGGACATCGACCCGCTGGAACGCAGCGACAAGGAATACGAGATCGAAGCCTGGCTGGATGACCGCGGGGTGGAGAACGCCTGGGAACTGGCCCCGCTCATGGTCAACATCGGCTATGACCCCGACCAGCTCGCCCGCCTGAGCGAAGGACTGACCGGCGAGCAGATCCACGACATCCTGCGTTGGCTGGGCATGACCTTCAGCATCTACAACCTGCTGGCCGAGATCAGCTCCGGCGCCGCCCGCATCTCCGACATCGTCACCGCCCTCAAATCCTATTCCTATCTCGACCAGGCCCCGGTGCAACAGGTTGACATCGCCGCCGGCCTGGATAACACCCTCCTCATCCTGCGTCACAAACTCAAGAGCATCACCGTGCGCAAGGACTACGCCGCCGACCTGCCGCGCATCAACGGCTATGGCAGCGAACTAAACCAGGTGTGGACGAACCTGATCGACAACGCCGCCGACGCTCTGGCCGAGACGCTCAACCCCACCATCGTCCTCGGCGCCACCCGCCAGGGCGACTGGGTCACAGTGACGGTGGAGGACAACGGCCCCGGCATCCCAGCCGACATCCAACCGCGCATCTTCGACGCCTTCTTCACCACCAAGCCGCCCGGCAAAGGCACCGGCCTGGGCCTGGACATCAGCTACAACATCGTCGTCAACAAACACCGCGGGGACATCAAGGTGTTCTCACGGCCCGGCCGCACCTGTTTCCAGGTCAGCCTACCTATGGATTTCGAGACCATGAACGCCACCCCGGCCCCCGCCGCCCTCGACCAGACCAACGATTCCCAGCTCCGCCGCATCCTGGAGACGACCAGAACCATCGCCGTCGTCGGCGCTTCGTCGCGGCCCGACCGCCCCGGCTACACCGTCCCGGCCTACCTGCAGAAGGCCGGCTATCGCATCATCCCCGTCAACCCCAACCTGACCGAAATGTTGGGCGAGAAAGCCTATCCCGACCTCCAGGCCATCCCCGAAGCGGTGGACGTGGTCGAGATCTTCCGGCCGGGCGACGAGGTCCTGCCCGTCGTCCAGGAGGCCATCCAGATCGGCGCCAAAGTGGTGTGGATGCAGGAGACGGTCGTCAACGAACAGGCGGCCGACCTGGCCAAGAATGCCGGGCTGGAGGTGGTGATGGACTTGTGTATGCGGGCCACCCACCGCCGTTTGTTCGGCAAAATCTGAACTGAGGCAGGGCGATGCCCGATACCTTCTGGGCGCTGCTGTTGGCCCATCTGCTCGGCGACTATCCCTTCCAGCCCAACTGGATGGTGGGGATCAAGCGCAGTTGGGCGGGGCTGGCGCTCCACGTCCTCACCCACCTGGCGGCGCTGCTGGTGCTGGCCCGGCCCAGCCTGATGACCGTTTGGCCGTATCTCCTGGCCCTCAGCCTCGTCCATTTCGGCATCGACGTGCTCAAGAATCAGGTCTGGCGGCGGTGGCCGCAGTGGATCATCGGCCCCTATCTGCTCGACCAGGCGCTGCATGTCATCTCGCTCGTGGCTGTTGGCGCTTTGATCGCACAGGCGGCGCCGAATGCCAGCTACATCCTCCCTCGCCCCTGGCTGATCTTGGGGTGCGGCCTTGTCTTCGTCACCTTCGCCTGGTTCATCACCGAGCGCGTCGTCTACTACCGCCGGCCCGACTACACAGCCGAGGTCGTCGGCCAGAAATGGCCGCGGATGGCGGTCAGGACGGCCTTGCTGCTGGCGGTGGTCTGGATCGGCCGGCCGGCTGTTTTCGCGCCGGCGCTGGCGGCGGTCGTCGCCTCGCCTCTGCCCTACCTGTCAGGGCGGCACCGCCTCCGGGCCTTGCTGACCGACCTGATCGTGTCCGGGGCGGCGGCGGCGATCGTCCTGCTGGCAACGGCGTTTTGAGCAACGACTGAGCACCTTTTGGGCTGGACACCTGCCCCTGGTGGATCGACAATCGCATTAGCACCCAACCATCCCAGGCAAGGGCGGCCCTGTCATCATGCACACCATCCCTGACCGCTTTCGCCGGCGAATCGAAACGATCGGCATCGCGCCCGGCGACGGCGACGATCTACGGCTGCAGAAAACCAGTTTGGTGGCGAGCAGCCTGATGTTCAGCGCCGCTGGAGCAGCATGGGGACTGACCTATTTCGCCCTCGGCAACCCTCTGGCCGGCGCCATCCCCTTTTCCTATGCCGTGGTCTCGATGCTGAGCCTTGCCGTCTTCGCCTACTCGAAACGCTACGACTTTTTTCGTTCCAGCCAGCTTCTGCTTGTCCTGGTCTTGCCCTTTTTGCTGATGCTGGTGTTGGGCGGCTTCGTCAACTCCAGCGCCGTCATCCTGTGGTCGATCCTTTGCCCACTGGGGGCCTTGGTCTTCGCCGGTCGTCTATCGGCCCCTGTTTGGCTGGTGGGCTATCTGGCTCTGCTCGTCCTCAGCGGCGTGTTGCAGGGCCGCCCCGGCGCCTACAGCCCCCTGCCCGGCACGGTGATCACGGCCTTCTTCGTGCTCAACCTCGGCGCCGTCTCGACCATCGTCTTCGTCCTGCTGGGCTATTTCATCGGCCAACAGACCGGTCTGCTCAGGCAGCTGCGCCGGGAACAGGACAAGACCCGGCGGCTGCTGCTCAATGTCCTGCCCCAGGAGATCGCCGACAAGCTGAAGGAGGAGGAAGGCAGGGTGCAGACGACGCACGCTCAGAGCTTCGCGGCCATCAGCGTCCTCTTCGCCGATGTCGTCGGCTTCACCTCGCTTTCGGTCCGGCTTTCGCCCGCAGCGATGGTCGATCTGCTCAACGACATCTACTCCTATTTCGATACGCTGGTGGTCGAGTATGGCGTGGAGAAGATCCGCACCATCGGCGACAACTACATGGTCGTGGCTGGTGCGCCGCAGACGCGACCCGACCACGCCGCCGCCATCGCCGACCTGGCCCTGGCCATGCGGGGCTTCATCGACCACACTCCCGCCTATCGCGAGCTTGGGCTGAGCTTCCGCATCGGCGTCAACTCAGGCCCGGCCATCGGCGCCGTCATCGGCAAGACCAAGTTCCACTACGATGTCTGGGGCGACGCCGTCAACATCGCCAGCCGCATGGAATCACACGGCGTCCCCGGCAAGATCCAGATCGCCGGCCCCACCTATGATCTGCTGGAACGCGACTTCATCTGCACCCCGCGCGGCCCCATCGAGGTCAAGGGCAAGGGCG
Source organism: Caldilineales bacterium (assembly GCA_019695115.1). GTDB lineage: Bacteria > Chloroflexota > Anaerolineae > J102 > J102 > SSF26. The sequence continues at coordinate 178,331 of JAIBAP010000001.1, forward strand.
TGATGGAGACGTGGTTTTTGGAAGGGCGAAAGGGAACAATCAACAATCAACAGTCAACAATCAACGGTTAACGATAGGCGTCGGTAGGCAGTAACCAATTACCAATTACCAATAACAAATTACCATGATCTGCACAAATTGCCAGGCAAACAACCCAGAAGGCGCACGATTCTGCAATAACTGCGGCAATCGGCTCAATCCGCCCTGCCCCAACTGCGGCCACGAGAACCCGCCCGGCGCCAAATTCTGCAACAATTGCGGCTGGCGATTGGGGGAGGAAGTAGGTAGTAGGGAGTATGGAGTAGGGAGGGCGGAGGGCGGAGAGCGGAAGGCGGAGGGCGGCGCGCCGGCGACGGAACACGGAACACGCAACACGGAACACGCAACCTCCCCTACCCCCTGGCAACGCTTCATCCCCACGGAGTTCGCGGCACGACTGGAGGCGGCGCGCTCGGCGCGGGCGATGGAGGGCGAGCGCCGCATCGTCACGATGCTGTTTTCGGATGTGAAAGGCTCGACCGCGCTGGCTGAATCGCTCGATCCGGAAGAATGGGCCGAGATCATGAACGGCGCCTTCGAGCACCTCATCCGGCCGGTGTACAAGTACGAGGGCATCGTGGCCCGGCTGATGGGCGACGCCATCCTGGCCTTTTTCGGCGCGCCCATCGCCCACGAGGACGACCCCCAGCGCGCCATTCTGGCCGGGCTGGAAATCCTGGAGGGGATGAAGACTTATGCCGAACAGGTCAGGCGGCGGTGGAAGCTGGAGATGGGCGTGAGGGTGGGGATCAACACCGGGCTGGTGGTGGTAGGCGCGGTCGGTTCGGATCTACGGATGGAATACACGGCCATGGGCGACGCCATCAACCTGGCCGCACGCATGGAGCAGACGGCCCAACCCGGCACGGTGCAGATTGCTCACGACACCTACAAGCTGACGGCGCCGCTGTTCGAGTTCGAGGACCTGGGGGGGATCGAGGTCAAGGGCAAGGCGGAACCGGCGCCGGCCTATCGCGTACTGCGGCCCAAGACGCAACCCGGCCGGCTGCGCGGCATCGCCGGATTGGAATCGCCGCTGGTGGGCCGCGAATACGAGATGAACCGTCTGCGCCAGGCTCTGGTCGCCCTGACCGCAGGCAGCGGGCAGTTCGTCGCCGTGATGGGCGAGGCCGGCCTGGGCAAGTCGCGGCTGGTGTCGGAGTTCAGGACGACGGCCGGGCTGACCTGGCTGGAGGGCCGTTCGCTTTCCTACGAGACGGCCACGCCCTACGCGCCCTTCGTCCCCCTGCTGCGTTCCGCCTTTGGCCTGCAACCCGACCAGCCCGACGCCGAGCAGATGAGCCGCATCAAGGAAGGGCTTGGCGCCCTGCTCGGCGGAGAAGGGGCGGCCCAGGCTCCGTTTTTCGGCGCCCTTCTGGGCCTGAAGCTGAGCGGCGACGACCTCGACCGCATCCGCTATCTGGAGCCGCCCACCCTGCGCGGCCACACCTTCGGCGCCGTCGTTGGCTATGTTGCCGCCCTGGCATCCGTCCACCCCCTGGCGCTGGTCTTCGACGACGTCCACTGGATCGACCCGACCTCACTGGAACTGATCGAGCACCTGCTGCCGCTGACGCAGCAAGCGCCGTTGCTGATCCTCACCCTCTTCCGCCCGCGCGAGGACGAGCCGGCCTGGCGCCTCCATCTGGCTGGGCAGAAAAGCTACCGGGATCGCTACACGGCTATCAGCCTGCGCCCGCTCGATGACGACAGCGCCCGCCAGTTGGTGGCCAACCTGTTGCACATCGAGGGTCTGCCAGAGCAAGTGCGCCAGCTGATCTTGCGCAAGGCCGAGGGCAACCCGTTTTTCGTCGAAGAAGTCATCCGCTCGTTGCTCGATGCCCGGCTGGTGGTGCGCGACGGCGCCACCTGGCGGGCGACGCGGGCGATCGAGAACATCGCCGTCCCCGACACCCTGGCCGGAGTGATCACCGCCCGCCTCGACCGGCTGGACGAACACGACAAGCGCGTGGCCCAGACGGCTTCGGTCATCGGGCGGGAGTTTGCCTTCCCCATCCTCCAGCAGATCTTCGCCCCCGAAGACCACCTGGACGATGCCCTGACCGAGTTGGAGCGCCGTGAGCTGGTGCTGGAAAAGAGCCGCCTGCCGCAACGCATCCACACCTTCAAGCATGTGCTCACCCAAGAGACGGCCTACTCGACCCTGCTGTTGAGCAAACGCCGGGAACTGCACCGCCGCGTGGCCGAATGCCTGGAGCAGGTGGAACCCGGCCATGTGGCCGACATCGCCCGGCACTTTCTCGAAGCCCATCTGCCCGCACGCGCCCTGCCCTATCTCGTCCAGGCTGGCGACAACGCCGCCCGCGCCTACTCCACGCCCGAAGCCATCGGCTACTACCGGAAGGCGCTCGATATCCTCCAGACCGTCGATGACCTCAAGTTGGCCCGTCGCGCCTACGAGGGCCTGGGCAATGCCCTCTCGTTCGACAACCAGATTGCCGAATCCCTTCGCGTCTTCCAGGACATGTTGGCGCAGGCGCGGGTGCGTGGCGACCACACCATGGCCATCTCGGCCCTCAACAAGCTGGCCTATGTCACGGCCATGCGCGCCGGCGATTTTACCGAGGCCGAGGGCTACCTGGCCGAGGCCGACCAGATGGCGCGCCGCTTCCAGGACAAATACGGCCTCTCGGAACTCAGCCTGGTGCGCTGTATGATGTGCACCATGGCCGCCGATTTCGAGGGCGTCGTGCGCTATCTGGACGAGACCAAACAGATCGGCTATGAACTGGGTGAGAAAGAGCAGATCGCCATGGCCCTGGATCACATCTCCAATTCGCAGATGATGATGACCCAGTTCGACAAGGGCTGGCAGACGGCCCAGGAAGGGTTGCGGCTGGCGCGCGAGGTGGGGAATCGCGAACATGAGGCCTCGATCCTGGCCTCGGTGACGCCGCTCTATCATCTGCGCAACGGCGACCTGGCGCAGGCCCTGCACGACGCCAAAGAGGGCACGGATTTGGCGTTGCAGATCGGCGCCCTCTACTCGACCATCTATGGCCTGTGGGTTCAGGGGCTGGTGGCCTGGCTGCGCGGTGAGTACGAGACGGCGCTGGCCTACTTCCAGCAGTCCCTCGATCGCAGCCGTCCGGTGCAAGAGTATATGCCTTTTCTGGCGGTGCAACCGTTGGCCTCGCTTGGCTCGGTCTACCTGGAGATCAGCCCTGATTTTGCCCCCCGCGCCCTCGAACTCCACACCGAGGCCCTCGCTTTGCTCGACAGCCCGGCCGGGATGATGGGCGGCGGCACGGCCTGGGCCGACACCGGTCTGTGCGCCCTGACGGTGGGCAATCTCAGCCTGGCCGCGGAACTGTTGCAGAAGGGGCTGAACCAACCGACGATGTTCATGCTGCTCGAGCGCCCGCGCTTCCTGGTGGGGCTGGGGCGCATCGCCCTGGCCGAGGGCCGGACGGAGGAGGCCCGGCGGCAGGTGGAGGAGGCGCGCGAGTATGCCGAAAACCGCGGGATGCGCAATCTTTACCCGCTGATCGACCTGACCTTGGCCCAGATCGCCGCCGCCGCCGCCGCCTGGAACGTGGCTCTGGCGCACGACACGGCTGCAGCCAATGAGGCGCAGGCGCTGGGCATGCGCCCCTATCTGTGGCAGGCGCAGGCGGGAATGGCCCTGGCACTGGCCGCGCTGGGGCGCGATGAGGAGGCCGAGGTCAGCCGGACGGCCGCAGCAGCGACCATCGCCGAGATCGCCGCCCTGTTCAAGGATGACGATCTGCGCGCCAGGTTCCTGGCCCAGGCGCAGAGGTGAACACTTACCAACAGTTAACAATCAACAGTCAACAGTCAACAATCAACGCTTAACGACCAATAACCAATTACCAATAGCCAATAACCATGATCTGCCCCAACTGCCAAACGCCCAACCGTGATACGGCCAAATTCTGTGATAACTGCGGCTTTCGGCTGCCCATCGTCTGCCCGAACTGCGGTACGGTCAACCGCGTCGAGGCCAAATTCTGTGATAACTGCGGCTGGCGGTTAGGGGAGGGAGTAGGGAGTAGGGAGTATGGAGTAAGGAGGGAGGGAGGCAGAGAGGGAGGGACGCAGGGAGGGGGGGACGCAGGGAGGGCGGAGGCCGGCGCGCTGGCGACGGAACACGGAACACGGAACACGGAACACGCAATCTCCCCTCCCCCCTGGCAGCGATTCATCCCCAAAGAGTTCGCCGAGCGGCTGGAGGCGGCGCGCTCGGCGCGGGCGATGGAGGGCGAGCGCCGCATCGTCACCATCCTCTTTTCGGATGTGAAAGGCTCGACCGCCCTGGCCGAATCGCTCGACCCCGAAGACTGGACGGGGATCATGAACCGGGCCTTCGAGCACCTGATCACGCCCATCTACCGCTACGAAGGCACGGTGGCGCGGCTGATGGGCGATGCTATCCTGGCCTTTTTCGGCGCACCCATCGCCCACGAGGACGACCCCCAACGCGCGATCCTGGCCGGGCTGGAGATCGTGGCCGGGGTGCAGGGTTTTCGCGAGGAAATCCGGCGGCAGTTCGGGCTGGATTTCAACGTGCGGGTGGGGATCAATACCGGGCTGGTGGTGGTGGGCGCCGTTGGCTCGGATCTGCGCATGGAATACACGGCTATGGGCGATGCCATCAACCTGGCGGCGCGCATGGAGCAAACGGCCCAACCCGGCACGGTGCAGATCGCCCACGACACCTACAAATTAGTGGCGCCGGCCTTCGATTGCGAGGACTTGGGCGGGATCGAGGTCAAGGGCAAGGCCGAGCCGGTGCGCGCCTATCGGGTGATCGGGCGCAAGGCCATGCCAGGGCAACTGCGTGGCATCGCCGGGCTATCATCGCCGCTGGTGGGCCGGGGGCAGGAGCTTGCGGCCCTCATGCAGGTGTTGGAGGGGGCGCTGGCCGGGCGCGGGGGGATCATCGGTATTACTGGTGAGGCCGGGCTGGGCAAATCCCGGTTGGTGGTTGAGGCCAAAGAGATGATCTTTGCCCGCGCAGCTGGTCGCCCGCTGACCTGGGTCGAGGCCCGCAGCCTTTCCTACAGCACCACCATGGCTCACCACCTCAGCATCGATGTCCTGCGCGGGCTGACCGGTCTATCGCCCGATTTGGCCGATGACGAAGCGCAGGCCTTGCTGCATCGAGCCGTTTCCGACCTCCTGGGCCAGGCCGCGGCTGAAGTCTACCCCTTCTTCGGCCATCTGCTGGGGCTGAAGTTGGAGGAGGAAGCGGCGGCGGCGGTGAAGTATATGGATGGGCCGGCGCTCCAGGCCCGCTATGTGGCCGCATTCAAACGCTATTTGCAGGCGCTGGCCCGCAGCGGCCCGGTGGTCATCGTCTGCGAGGATGTGCATTGGGCCGACCCGTCGTCGGTGGAGCTGGGTCTACAAATTCTGCCGGTGGCGGCGACGGCCCCGGTGGTGGCCATGCTGATCAGCCGGGTCGAGACTGCGGCCCCCGGCTGGCGGCTGTTCGCCGAGATGCCGGCGCTCCCCGGCGTCACGACCCTGCGCCTGAATCTGGCCCCGCTTTCGGGCCGCGAGAGCGCCCAACTGGTGGGCAATCTGTTGGGGGGAGGGGCCGGGGCCGGCGCCCTGCCAGAGCCGGTGCAGCAGCTCATCCTGGCCAAAGCCGAGGGCAATCCCTTTTTCGTCGAGGAGGTGATCCGGATGTTGATCGACCGCGGGCAGGTTGCCAGACGGGATGACGGGTGGGCGCTGACCCAAGACATCCACATGCTCGACATCCCCGACACCTTGCAGGGCGTGCTGGCGGCCCGCATCGACCGCCTGCCCGAAGAAGCCCGCCACATCCTCCAAATCGCCTCCGTCATCGGTCGCAAGTTTTATGTCAATATCCTGGCGGCGGTGTTGGAGGGGGAGGGAGGAGTAGGGAGTAGGAAGTAGGGAGTAAGGAATAGGGAGTAAGGAGTAGGGAGTAGGAAGTAGGGAGTAAGGAGGTCTCCCCCCTGGCTTCCTCCCTGCGTCCCACCCTCTCTCCCTCTCTGCGTCTCCCCCTCTCTGCGTCTCCCCCTCTCTGCGTCTCCCCCTCTCTGCGTCTCCCCCTCTCTGCGTCTCCCCCTCTCTGCGTCTCCTCATCCCATGCCCGCCCTCACTCAACTCCTCGGCCAACTCGAAGCGATGCAACTCCTGCAACGACTGGAGGAGATGGACGCTGCCTACCAGTTCCACCATAGCCTGACTCGCGACAGCGCCTATGGCTCGCTGTTACGCAAGCAGCGCCGCGACCTGCACCGGCGCGTGGCCGAATGCTACGAACAACTCTATCCTACCCGGCTGGAAGAATTCGCCGCCCAGCTTGCCTATCATCTGGATGAGGCGGGTGAAGTACGCGCCTGGCAGTACTACCGGCTGGCCGGCGATGGGGCTTTCCGGCTCTATGCCAGCACCGAAGCCATCGCCCATTACGAACGGGCGATCACGCTTGCCGCCGCCGCCGATGGCGTCGATCCCACGGACCTGTTGCACCTGTTTTTGCGCCGGGGGCGGGCGCTGGAACTGCTGGGCCAATTCGAAGCGGCGCTGAACGACTACGCGGCGCTGGAGCAGACGGGCCGGACGCAGGGCAGGGATGCGCTCGTGCTGGCGGGACTGGTCGAGCAGTGCCAGTTGCGCGCCACCCCCAACCCGCTTTTCGATGCCAACCAAGCTAAGGGGCTGGCGGAGCAGGCGCTGGCCCTGGCCGCCAGACTGGATGACAAGGCCGCAGAAGCGCGCATTTACTGGAGCCTACTCAATGTCGGGCGCTTCACCGCCGACAGGCACGATCAGGCGCGCGAGTACGGCGATAGGGCGCTAGCGCTGGCCCGAGAGCAGGGGCTGCGCGAGCTAGAATCCTATATCCTCAACGACATCGCCGACATCTATATGATGGCGGGGCACCCGCGCCAGGCGCACAAGTTGTTGACCGAAGCCGGGGTCCTCTTTCGCGAATTGGGCAATCTGCCCATGTTGGCCGACAACCTGGCCTCGGCCAGCGGCTTCGAAGTCTTCACCGATCATGACGAAGCTGCGCTTGCACTTTCGGACGAGGCCTTTGCCATCAGCCTATCGATCGGCAATGTGTGGGGGCAGTCCTACAGCCGCAGTCTGATCGGCTATGTGTATTGGGATCGGGGCGAAGTGCAGCGCGCCATCGACGTGACCGAAACCTCGATCCGCCAGGCTCTGGAGGTCGGCTTCGTGGCGGCCACCACTTTCAGCGGCGCTCTGCTCGGGCTCATCTACGGCGACCTGGGGGCTGTCGAACGGGCAAGACAGGCGATGGTCGCCGGTTGGCAGGCGGCGGATGGGCCGATGGCGGCATTTAGATCGGCGCTGTTGGCGACGGAGGTCGCGCTAAGCATTTTGGAAAAGGATCTGCCCAGAGCGGAAGCAGCGCTGCGGGAGCTGGAAAGCAACACGCAGACACGCAACCCTTACATGCTGATCGGCTATGTCGGCGCTCCGGCTCAGCTTGCCCTGGCGCAAGGACGTTTTGCGGATGCGCTGCAACACACCGAGGGCGACATAGCCTTGCTGGTAGCGCTCGATATGGATCGCGTCCTACCCGATATCCTGCTGCAGCGGGCGCAGGCGTTGGTCGGATTGGGCAGGGAGAAGGAAGCCAGGCCGGTGTTGCTGCAGGCAATCGAACGCGCCGAGCGCAGCCAACACCGCCGCATTCTCTGGCAACTGCAAGCGTCGCTGGCCAAACTGGAGGCGAGCGAGGGGCGGGCGGACGAGGCGGCGGCGCTGATGGCGCAGGCGCGAGCGCATATCGAGACTATCTCCAGCAACATCTCCGATCCCGACCTGGTTGCCTCCTTCCGCAGCCGGCCCGAGGTCAAGGCGGTGCTGCAAGCATGAGCCTGGAATCGCTCTTGGACCAGCTGGAGCAAAACCGGCTGATCCACCAAATGCCAGAGATGGACGCATCGCCTCTTGGCGGCGCTTACGAGTTCGAGCACGCCCTCGCCCAAGACAGCGCCTACCAATCATTGTTGCGCGCCCGCCGCCGGGCCATCCACCGCCGGGTGGCGGAGTGCTTCGAGCGGCTGTACCCGGACCGCCAGGACGAATACGCCGGCCTGTTGGCCCGCCATTATGCCGAGGCGGGCGACGATCTCCGGGCGTTGAGCTATGCCGAACGCGCTGGCGACGCCGCCCTGCGCACCTATGCCCTGGCCGAGGCGGCGACATTGTACGGACAGGGTCTGGAGTTGGCGGCGCGGGTGGGCGATGTCGACAGCCTGGGCAGGTTGTCCATCCACCAGGGCCGCGCCCAGGAGTTGCTAGGCCGCCACGACCTGGCCCTGCGCATCTACGAACAGATGCAGGAAGCAGGCAGACAGGCAGGCAATCGGCAGGTCGAGCTTGAGGCATTGCTGCGCCAAACGTTGTTGCGGAGCACGGCCAATGCCCTTTTCGACCCCGCCCAGGCCGAGCAGCTGGCCGCCCGGTCGGTGGCGCTGGCGCGAGAGGTGGGCGATGACATAGCCGAAGTGCGCATCCTCTGGAGCCAGGTCAATCTCTATCGTTTCACCCATCGCAACCAGCAGGCGCTGCCGCTGGGCGAGAAGGCCCTTGCCATCATTCGCCGGCGCCTCGAGGTCGGGGCGCCCGACCGGGAGGTGCAGGAGCTATATGCGTTCTTGCTCAACGATATGTGCCATGTCTACACCTGGACGGGGCATCCACACCTGGCCGGGCCGGCCCTGCGCGAGTCGGGGGCGCTCTGGCGACGGCTGGACAACCGCGCCATGCTGACCGACCATCTGGCCACGGCCGGCCTCTATCTCAGTCTGTTCGGCGATGTCGAGGCGGCGCGAACGGCCGCAGCCGAGGGCGTTCGCATCGCCGACGCCATCCACAACCCCTGGGGCCAGTCCTATAGCCGTTCGGCGGCCAGCATCTTGCACTGGCACGCCGGCGAGATGAGCCGAGCGCTGGCGACGATGGTCGAGAGCGTGCGTTTTGGGCAAGAGGGCGGCTATCTGGTGGCGCAGGCGCTGATGCGCGCCTATCTGGCGTTGCTGCACATGGATGTGGGCGCGGCGCCGCAGGGGCTGGACGTGGCCCGCGCCGGTCTGGCGGCAGCCGAGCAGCACTTGCCGGCTCTGGTTCCGGCGCTGCGGGCGGTGATGGGCTATCTGCTGCTGGCGAATGACGACCGGGACGGGGCCAGGGCGGCCGTGGAGGGTCTGGAAGCCGACGAGAGTGACAATCCTTTCGTGCTCGACCTGGTCTGGGGCGGGCGGGCGGCGGTCTTGCTGGCGCTGGGCAGGGTCGAAGAAGCGTTGGCGGTGGGTGGGCGGCATGTGGCCTATCTCGAGCAGCACGGCTTCCGGCTGTTGCTGCCCATGGCCAGCCATGCCTACGGGCGGGCGCTGCTGGCCGCTGGCCAGGCCGAGACGGCCAGGATCGTCCTCGCCGAGGCCCTTCGCCAGGCCGAGGCGCTGGAAGTCCGCCGCGAGGGGTGGCGCCTCCTGGCGACGATGGCCGAGATGGAGGAGGCGGCCGGGAATCACACGGAGGCCGAGGCGCTGCGCCGCCGTTGCCGCGAAGAGGTGGCGTTCATTGCTGGGCAGATCGAGGAGCCGCACCTGCGGGAGGCGTTTCTCGCCCTGCCAGAGATCCCCGACCACTGACCCCTGACCCCTGACCTCAGCGCAGCCCCACCTCTGTCTCATCCTCCCCCATCACCCGCACCTTCTCCACCGGCACCTCCTCACCCAAGTAGATGCTCATCAAGCTGCTGAGATAGCCGCCAGCCCGGCGATAGTTCAGGCGGGCGGAGACGTGCAGCGGCCCGGCGGCATCCGAAGGCAGGGCGAAGCGAAAGTTTTCGGTCAGGGAGCCGGCGGCGGGGAGGCGGTGGTCGCTGAGGACGCGTTCGGCCTCCCACAAGCGGTCGGTGGGGTGGCCGTCGGCGTCCTCCCAGACCACGCTGTAGGTGATGCTGCCGGGCAGGGGGTCGCCGAAGTCGTCCACCGCGCCGGAACGGAATATCTCCCGCCCGGTGGCGTCGGTCACACGCACATCCAGCCACAGCTGGCGCAGTTCGCTGGCTCCGGTGGGCAGGCTGTGCCCGGCGCCGGTGTTGCTCACCCGCACCTGCACTGCCATCTCCTGGCCCGGCTGGACTGCGGCGGGCGGCAGGATTTCAACCGCGGCCACCTCCCCCGGCGGCGTCGGCTGACCATGGGCGGGATGGCAATCCTGGCAGGTCGTGTCCGGCGCGTAGGGGCTGGCCTGCCATTCGCTGTAGGTGGTCATTACCGGCAGGCCGTTGGCGGGGTTGGTGGCTTGGTGGCAGGGGGTGCAGGGGGGAGATTGGTTATTGGTTAGTGGGGATTGGTTATTGGTTAGTGGAGATTGGGGATTGGTTATTGGAGATTGGGGATTGGTTATTGGAGATTGGTTATTGGGGATTGGAGAGTGGGGATGGGAGAGGTAGTCGAGGAGGGAGGGGTCGAGGATGTAGGCGGCGTTGGAGGCGGCGGTTACGGCAGTGATGGCGTGGCAGAGGGCGCAGGTGACGCCTTGTTGGGCGGCGGGGCTGAGGGGGTATTGTTCCTGGCCCTTCCAGCCCCAGCGCGAGCGGATCTGGCCGCTGAACAGGCCGATGGGCGCATGGCAACCGGCGCAGAATGGGCCGATCTCGCCGTTGCTGCGCTGGTCGGCCATCTTGAACCAGGCCCGGTAGAGGGGACGGGCCGCGGCCAGGGCATGGCCGGAGCCGCTCCACGCCGCCAGTGCGTCCGCGTGGCAGTCTCCGCACGCCGCCGGCGCGGGGAAGGCAGTTTCGGGCAGGCGCTGGCCGCTGGCGGTGGTGGCGGGCGAGGGGGCGAAGAGGGCGGCGTCGTAGGTGGGTGTGCGACCGGCCAGCACGGGCGCGGCGGTCATCTCCGGCGTCGTCGTCGCTTCGGCCAGCAGCACTTCGCCCCGGTCGAAGCCCTTTTCCTGCGCCCAGACCGCAAACAGGCGGCGATAGAGCAGGCGGGCGCGCACCACGGCCGGGAGGCCATCCGCGGGCAGGGCGAAGGCATAGGTCGAGCGGTCGGTTGCGCCGGCGGGGATGCGCGTGTCGCTCAGCACCCGCACGCCGTTGCGCCAGGGCGGGGCCGGACTCTCGCCCTCCCAATCCTCCAACACCCGCGCAAAGCCCTTCCCCGCCCGCCGTTGACCCTTGCCCGTTGACTGTTGATTGTTGACTGTTGATTGTTGACTGTTGCCTGTTCCCTCCCCCGCCCATTCCGGCAACACCTGCTCCCCCACATAATCCAACGCCCTACCGTTGCCCTCGCTCGCCTCCACCAGCAGGAGCATGTTCCGCATCCAGCCGTCGGTGGGGATGTGATGCCCGGCCCCGACGTTGGCCACCTCCACCGTCACCAGCACGCCGTCGCTGCCCTGCGTCGCGGTCACGGTCATGGCCACGGCGCTGCGCAGGAAAACCTCGTCGCCGACGCCCGCCAGCCGGTGCGAGGAAAGGGTCGCCGGGTCGCGGGCGGGGAGGAGGGGGATGGCGGTGGTGGGGTCGCGGTGCTCGGCCAGGCCGAGATGGCAGGCGATGCAGGCTTGCAGCTTGCACAACGTCTCGCCCAGGATGGGGCCGGGCGGGTTGGGCGCGCAGGCCGAGACCACGGCGATGGCGGGATCGCCAGGTTGGGCGGCAGGGGCCATGTGACAGTCCTGGCACTGCACCCCCTCGGCGGCATAGGCGCTGGCCTGCCATTCGTCGAACGAGGTGTAGGTGGGCACATTCCACCACCGGCCGCTGTGACAGGGCGCGCAGAACTGGCTGCTGGTTTGCAGGGCGCTGTAGGTGTCGCGACCGGGCACATCGTCGAGCGGGCCGATGAACAGATGCTGGCCGGGCGGCGGGCGCAAGAGGCCGATGGCCTGCACCCCGGCTGTGGTCTCGGCATAAGGCTGCCGGGCGTGGGCGATGCTGTGGCAGAACTGACAGAAGACGCCGTTGGCCGCCTCGCCGTCGAGATGGCCCAGGTCGGCTGCCGCCGGCGCGTGGCAGAAGGCGCAATTGCCCGGCTGATCCGGTTCATCCAGCCGGAAGCCCGGCCCCACCCCCGCCCGGCCCTGCGCGTCGGCGCCGTGGTACATGGCCTGCACCAGGGGATTGGCTGCGGCCCCGGCATGGGCGCCCGCCTGCCAATCGGCCACCATGCCGGTGTGGCAGTTGCCGCAGGCAAGTTCCACGGCCGGGTCGGCCCCCGAGGGCAGCCAGTCCATGCCGGGATGATCGGCGGTGGTGTGCGGGCGCAGCTGGATCTCGGCCTGACGGCGGAAGAGCGAGACATCCGCAGCGCCGATGTAGTAGCCCTCGGCCCAGGCGGTGATGGTCTTGTGCAGGGGGAAGCCGGTCAGTGCCAGACTGAAGTGACCGGCGGCGTCGCTGACCGCCGCCGGCTGTGTGGCCCGCTGCCGCACCACCGCCCCTGCCACCGGCCCATCGGCGTCGGCAACCACGCCCTCGATGGTGCGCGGCGCCAGCGCGAGCCAACCCGCCGCGACCAGGATCAGGATGGCGGCGAAAGAAGCGGTGAGAAAGCGGGATCGAGCGATCACAGGCACGGCAACGGAATATCTACGTATTTCTGAGCTTCTTCTTCCAGTCGGTGATACTCCTGCTCGATCTCCAGGTACAGATCGGCCATCACCTGGCAACCTTCGACGATTTCCTCACGCAATGACAGACGGCTTTCCGCAGTCGAACGGCGGCGGCGGTTGGTGAGTGACAAATCATCGTCCATGCCATCCTCGCATCCGACCACTGAATACTGAATAGATACCGTTGGTTTATTTATAGTCAAGTAGCCAATGCAAGAGCAGCGAAGGATGAGCGTCGAGTGGTGGAGCGAGTATTGCCACGAAGCCAGGCAACCGCACTGGTCAGATTCATGGC